>NZ_JBGBPR010000002.1:0-116404 GCF_041106275.1 Neobacillus sp. BF23-41 | reverse complement strand
TAACCATAGGTCGCGTATGATGCCCATGAAGGGTGGAAAATCGGTCCAATGGTAACCATAGGTCGCGTATGATGCCCATGAAGGGTGGAAAATCGGTCCAATGGTAACCATAGGTCGCGTATGATGCCCGTGAAGGGTGGAAAATCGGTTCAACGGTAATCATACGACTCGTATGATGCCCGTGAAGGATGAAGAATCGGTCCAATGGTAACCATAGGTCGCGTATGATGCCCATGAAGGCTAAAAAATCAGCCCAGAGGTAACTAGTGGATACGACTAATCCCTTCAACCGAAAAATCTTAATCTCCATGTGCATCAGCCCCTCTTTAATCCCTTCGGAAGCGCCCCATTACCTCCATCGTTTGCATGATGTTCACAAAAGCCTTCTGATCCACCGTTCTAATCGTGTGTTTTGTTTCATTTAATTCGTATTTGGTAATCACCGTGGTTAACACCTTTTTGGGCTTATGGGTGAATGCCCCTTCTGCATCCGTTACCGTGACCCCTCGTGCATGCAAATGAATGAGTGCATCCGTAAGCTCTTCATACTTATCCGTCACAATCGTTAGGGTTAATTTATTCTGATTAGTGTATACCATATCAACGGCACGACCAGACACATAAATGGCGATAATCGTATAAAGTGTGATGCCCCATCCAAAAATCAGCCCGGAAATCCCCACCACTAAAAAATTCATACAAATATTTAAAAAGCCAACCTGTAAGTTCCTTTTTTTCGCAAGAGTGAGACTAACAATATCCGTTCCGCCAGTCGAGCCTCCAATCCGAATGATAATTCCAACCGCAATTCCATAAAGGGCCCCTCCAATGATGGAAGAAAGAAGAATATCATTGCTAATTGGATAAATCGGAATAAATTTCATACTGAATGATAAAACAATTACGGCATAACCAGTGAGCAAAATGAATTTTTTTCCTAAATATTTTAGTCCTACTAAAAATAGGGGAATATTGATCAGCAAAATAATCCAGCCAGTATTGATATGTAAAAAATGGTGAATAAAAAAGGCGATGCCTGTTATACCACCGGAAGTTAGTTTATGTGGAATAAGAAACGTATTAAAGGCAAATCCAAATAACATCGAACAAAGCCCAATCACAATCAGTTGAGAAATCAATCGAAACAACATGAACACCTCTATCTTTTTGTGGTGCTTTATTAATAGTCCTAGTATTATTTTGCGCTATTTTTAAAAAGTTTATTGCAAAAAACAAAAAACGCCATCAAAAGAAGGCGTTTCAAATGCACCAAAAATTAAATGACATATAGGAACACGGTTAAAAAATGCGCCAGACTTCCTAGCAAAATGAAAATATGGAAAATCTCATGGAAGCCCATGTATTTTGACTGCAAGAACTTAGGTTTGGCACCGTAGATCACCCCGCCGATCGTATAAAAAATACCCCCGAGGATAAGCAAAAATAAACCAATCGGGTTTAAGCTTCCAGTTAGCGGCGAGAATACAAACACAATCATCCAACCCATCGCTAGATACAAGGAGGTAGAAATCCAGCGAGGGCAATTAAACCAGACCATTTTAAAAACAACCCCGCTAATTGCAATTCCTGCAATAATTGAAAATAGAATCGCACCTATTTTTCCGTTCAAACTGATAAAGCAAAAAGGAGTATACGTACCTGCGATTAAAATGAAGATCATTGAATGATCCAGCCGTCGTAAAAAGGCAATGACTTTATCGCGAGCAATTACCATATGATAGGTGGCCGATGCCGAGTAAAGCAGAATCATACTAACGCCGAAAATAATGACCGCGGTAATTGCAGACGGTGAACTTGTCGTCGCAGCCGCTTTGATAACCATCGCAAGGAGCCCGACGAAGGCTAAAACTGCTCCAGCTAAATGGGTTAGTCCGTTGATAGGTTCGCGAATGTAATTATTCATTTTATATGCCTCCCAGCACATCATGTAGTTTTGATAACTACTTATTATAATAACGATATATCAACATCTAGTCAATGCATATATCTTTAGGTATAATAAAAAAATAAAGACCATGATCGGAGATAAATGAATGGAAAATATCAATCAAATTATTGAGCAACTCGGCTTAGAAGCCAGCTTAGCTTTAGATGAGATACCACAGATCGATTTATATATGGACCAGGTGATTCAATTATTTGAAAATAAATTCACGGATACCAAACGGAATGATGAAGACAAAGTCCTCACCAAAACCATGATCAATAACTATGCAAAAGGAAAGCTCATTTTTCCAATCCATAATAAAAAATATTCAAAAGAACACCTGATCCTCATGAGCTTAATTTACCAGCTAAAAGGGGCCTTATCCATTAATGATATTAAAGTTACCCTTCAAGGGATCAATCAAAAAATTATCAAAGAGGAGATGGAGTTAGATTCTTTTTATACGAGTTATCTGAATTTAACACGCCAAAATGTTGAGGATTTCAAAGTAGACATTGAGAAAAGAGTAAAGGATGTTAGAGAAGAAATCACCGAGGATGAAAAAGGAAACTCGCCGTATCTTGAGCAGGTATTAATGATTTCTTCTCTCGTTCATATGAGTAATTTATATCGGAAAGTGGCCGAAAAACTAGTCGATGACATAACAGTAGAAAAAGAAGAAAAGCGTCACAAATAATTGTCGACGCTTTCTGCATTTTCAATGGTTATATCTTTGACCCCTGATCCGACCTCGATCGCTTTAGGCGCGGAATTTTGACTCATCACATCATCAATTTGAATAGAATCCGCTCGATTTTCGCCACCGAATACTTTAATATCGCTCCCCGCTTTTTTAAAATCTTTAACAGATATATATTTTAATATCACATTTCTTGCCCGATACTGAACGGCAATTACCGGGTGGCCTTTGTAGTCATAATCGGGGTCACCAACCAAAGTAAAATGGTTAATGACTACATTTTTATAAGCTGAGACAACCATTCCGCGCGGCGTTGAGCCTTTATATAACTCAGTAAAAATCGGCGCGATGGATACAAGATTAGTAGCTCTAATATTGTAGGCAGTTTGAGATTCAGTCTCCGTGCTTTTGTGATGTCCAATATGCCGGAAATTAAACGAGCGGTTATCGTGGACCGAAATATGTCCGATAATTTGTACGTTTGAAGCGGCTGAAGAATTTTCGTGCGCTTTTATTTCCACCCCGCCAAAGCATCGGGCAGAAGAATTATTTACAAGCAACACATTCCTCGAACCATCATCGATCTCAATCCCGTTAGAGTTAGAAAAGCCTTTCTTGTGGGCACGACCGCTTGGGTCACACAGATGGCAGCGGGAGATGAAGACATAATCACTGTGATGGGTGGTGATACCATCATCACCGAATCCATAGCCATTCAAGTTATCGAGCCAGACATACTTACTGCCATTGCGGGCACGAAAGCCGTCACCCGCATAATTGTACAGAGTTGATGTAACATCAAAGCAATGCAGTCCTGGGTTAATCCCTTCAACATCCCTTATCCAGCCATAAGTGACATTTGCATACGTTAAGCAACTTGAGTGATTGCCCCAAGTACTTGTTTTCGCCACGTTGCCAAGCCTTTCGACATTCCAGTCCAAACTTAGGGAGCCGACGTAAAGATGATGATTCCCTTTCCAGTGATTCTTGTTAGTAATGAGCCGAGTACCTTTATCGGCAACATCATGAAGTTTAATCGTCGTCACGCCTTTTCCTGCACCAACCAACATGGTCCATGAGGGCAGTTGGATTCCCTTTGTTATAAATACCCCAGCTGGTACAATCACTTTCACTTTGCCGTTGCCAATCGCTTTTTTAAATGCAAGGGTGTTATCCGTCTTCCCATCGCCAATTGCTCCAAAATCTTCAACATGGACCTCTTTCACCATATTCTTATGTAGATTCAAGTATTCTTCATCCAACATGCCATTCCATTCCGGAATCACATTTCCTTCAGGATCTAGTTTAACCTTTACTTGATCATCAGAAGTTGCGGTCGTCGATAAGAGGCGAAACAAAGCTGCTGTCATTTTTTGAGGAAGTGATCCGGTTAGATGTCGAATTTCCTTCTGACGAGGAGAGGCTTCATTCCCTCGAGTTCGATTGAAAAGCTGCTCGGTTTCTTGAATGGCCTTTTTTAGGTCCAATTGGTTTGTAAATTGGGCTAGAATTGCAGCATTCTTTCTTGGATCATGGTTTTTCTCTAAATAAAGCAATCGTTTCTCACTCCAAAGGACATTCTAATTAAAATTATTATGTCATTATTCGGCGATAAATAAAATTTTCATTTTTGAGGAAAAATCTTTTTTAATTAACATTACTAGAAGGAGATTATCATTTGAAAATATTAACTAAAAAATTTACCGTATTGCTATTGTCTATCGCCCTAATTCTACCCGCCATTAGCGTGAAGGCAACCCCGCCCCCACCACCAGTTAGCCAGAAGCAGACCATGAGCGAGTCTGCTCACCAACTAAAGTTTAACTTCAGAAGACTTTGGATCGAGCATGGTATTTGGACGAGCCGTTATATTGTTAGCGCAGAAGCAAACCTTAAAGACCAACAAATGGTTTTGGCTAGACTTTTGAAAAACCAAGATGAAATCGGAAATGCAATCAAACCTTTTTACGGTGAAGCAGCAGGCACCAAGCTTGCCCAATTGTTACGAGAACACATTCTGCTTGCCGGAAAGGTCCTCGAAGCTGCCAAAACCAAAAACCAAGCTGATTTGAAAAAATATAATACTGCATGGTACAAAAATGCGGATGATATTGCAGCATTCCTCAGCAGTGCAAATCCAAATTGGAAAAAGAATACATTGAAGCAGTTGTTACATGCGCACTTAAGGATGGTTACAAATAGTGTACTTGCAAGATTGAAAAAGGATTGGAACGGAGACATTCGTGCGTTTGATGAAGGGGAAATTCACCTAATAAAAATTGCTGACGTCTTATCAGATGGAATCATCAAACAGTTCCCACAGAAGTTTTAACAAAAGGAACGATTAGCTTGTGGACAGAATTTGACTTGTCTACAAGCTTTTTTTTGCTCGTTGTCATTTATCTCATGTTTTTAATTATGAAAAACGTAAATGAGGTGTCTGGCGGGGATAATTAACAAAAAAAGAAAAATACTAACAAATGTTCGGAGGTGGAATCCATGGAAAAAAAAGATTTTGAACAAATTTATGAAGAATACAAGCAGGAGAGTCAGCAGCAAGCCCAAATTGAAGCAGGTGATAGTAATCCAGATGGCAAAGAAGTATTCGTGTCCGTCAGGAAGAACGATGATGGAGATATTATCGCTTTTAAAACAAGCGCTGGACGCGAGTTGGATTATATCACGGCTTTGAATGAGGCGAAAGCTGGCAAGATCGCTCATGTGGATGTCTATCACAAATATGGTCGTGACATCATCCGCAGTGAGCCAGACGGAATTAAAGAAAATAATCTGGATCAATTACCTGGTTTTTAAGGAGTGTGTCCATGCATTGGTATGAAAAGTTGAATCAGTATTTTCCTGTTGAAGAAATGAAATCAAGAGCACATATGGAAACCTTACTGAAAGAGCGATCAAACATCTATCATAAGGATGAGGGACCGAATCATGTTTTAATGTATGCAGAACTAGATAAGTTTGTATTTATTGATTATTTATTTGTTTCAAAAAATGCCCGTGGTGAGGGACTAGGCCATAAACTATTGGAAAAGTTAAAACAAAAAAGAAAGCCAATTATCCTTGAAGTGGAGCCAGTGAATTATGAGGATAGCGATACTGAAAAACGTCTCCATTTTTATAAACGAGAAAAATTCGAGCACGCCGTGTCCATTGGATATGAGAGGAAATCATTGGCGACTAATGAGGTAAATAGGATGGAAATTCTCTATTGGGCACCAAATAATGAATCCGAAGAAATGATTTTTGAAGCAATTAAACAAACATATGATACAATTCACACCTATAAAGATCACCACTTTTATGGTAAATCCTACGAGCCGGTGGATGAGGCTTTAACCTTTAACGAAGAATCTGAGAATAAAAATATATTAAACGAGTTGTAACACCCATGCTTTTTCTAAATAAATAATAAAAAAATGAGCCTGGGTATCCAAGCTCATTTTTTATTATTTACTTAGTTCGTATTGTGAAATTTTATCCTCATATGTCAAGGTAACACCAATTTCATCCCAGCCATTCAGCAGCATGACTTTAGGATACGGGGCAATTTCGAATGTAACCTTAAAGCCTTCGTTATCATAAACCACTTGATTCTCAAGGTCTACGGTTAATTGGTATTCCTCGGATTCAGCTTTTTTAATAATGTACTGAACTTGTTCGTCACTAACCTGGATAGGGAGAATCCCATTTTTTACACAATTGTTTTTAAAAATATCTGCATAACTTGGGGCAATGACAATTTTAAAGCCAAAATCTTGAACAGCCCATGGAGCGTGCTCACGTGAGGAGCCGCAGCCAAAGTTTTCACCGGCAACCAAAATTGATGCACCATTATATTTTGGATCATTCAAAGAAAAATCAGGTCGAAGATTTCCATTGTCATCAAAACGCCAATGATAAAACAGGAATTGTCCAAAGCCGCTGCGTTCAATCCGCTTTAAAAACTGCTTAGGGATAATTTGGTCAGTATCAACGTTTGACCGGTTTAATGGATAAACAAGGCCTTGATGTATTTTTAACGGTTCCATATATTATCTAACCTCCTGTGCTGCAGAGAATTGTCGGACATCAACGAAGTGGCCTGCAACAGCGGCAGCGGCTGCCATTTCAGGACTGACAAGGTGGGTTCTGGCCCCGTTACCTTGACGCCCTTCAAAATTTCGGTTAGAAGTAGAGGCGCAGCGTTCCCCAGGTGGAACAATATCATCATTCATCGCCAAGCACATACTGCAGCCTGCTTCGCGCCATTCAAAGCCTGCATCTGTAAAGACTTTATCAAGTCCTTCTTTTTCTGCCGCAAGCTTAACACTAAATGAACCTGGAACGACGATGGCGGTAACAGATGGGCTGACCTTTAAGCCCCGTATAACCTCAGCTGCACTTCGTAAGTCGCTTATGCGCGAATTAGTGCAAGAACCGATGAAAACATGGTCAATTTTTACACTTGAAATAGGCTGACCTGCTTCAAGGCCCATGTATTCAAGCGCACGGTTAATCTCGTCCTTTTCGCTTGTCTTCTCAGTTTCATCAGGGTTTGGCACATTGGCAGTAATTGGAATACACATTCCCGGATTTGTTCCCCACGTTACCTGTGGTTCAACTTCGGCTGCTTCAATTTCAACAACCTGATCATAAGCAGCACCTTCATCCGTAGCAAGAGCCTTCCATTGTGCAACTGCTTCTTCAAACGCTTCCCCTTGAGGGACATGCCGTCTTCCTCTTAAGTATTCAAAAGTGGTTTCATCAGGAGTAATAAGCCCGGCTCTAGCACCCGCTTCAATGGACATATTACAAACGGTCATGCGCTCTTCCATGGAGAGAGAGCGGATAGCTTCCCCTGTGTATTCCATCACATAACCCGTTCCAAATTGGACACCGAATTTACCGATGATGGCAAGAATTAAGTCTTTAGCAGTTACGCCAGTACCCAGCTTACCGTTTACTTTTACATTTAACGTTTTAGGCGGTGCTTGCCAAAGTGTTTGTGTTGCAAGAACATGCTCGACCTCACTTGTACCAATTCCAAAAGCAAGTGCACCAAATGCACCATGTGTAGAGGTATGACTATCACCGCAAACGATCGTTTTACCAGGCTGTGTAAGACCAAGTTCAGGACCAATTACATGGACAATCCCATTATCCGGATGATGAATATCAGCGAGAGTTATCCCGAATTCCTGACAATTCTCTTGCAGTGTATCGATTTGTTTTTTTGAAATAGGGTCATTGATTACAAGACGTTGGCGAGTTGGAACATTATGATCCATCGTTGCGAAAGTAAGGTCCGGTCGTCGCACCTTGCGCCCGTTCATTCGCAAGCCCTCAAATGCCTGAGGAGAGGTTACTTCGTGAACAAGGTGTAAATCAATATATAATAAATCCGGCTTTCCTTCTTCTTGATGTACAACATGCTTTTCCCAAATTTTTTGGATTATATTTTTTGGTGTTTGCATAGCGTCCTTCCTCACATTAATGAATTTTATTGTGTGACTAACTAACAAATATTTTGGATAAATTTAGGGGTAAATCGCAACAAAGACGATTTACCCACCCAATCAATCATTAAAAATAACAGCTGGCGATACATTTCGAAGCGTTTTGCGATTTAATATAATCTGCAATAAGCTTTGTCATTTCCGCTGTCCCAACAAGGCGTCCATTGGCAACTTGAAGATCACCAGTGTGGAAGCCAGCATCTAAAACCGATTGGACAGCATCTTCAATCACTTTTGCTTCGTCATTCAATTGGAATGAATAGCGAAGCATCAGTGCAGCAGACAAAATCATTGCGACTGGATTGGCAATACCCTTACCAGCGATGTCTGGGGCAGAGCCATGAACAGGCTCATAAAGACCAACCCCATTTTCATTTAAACTAGCAGAAGGAAGCATACCAAGTGATCCTGTGATAACAGAGGCTTCATCGCTTAAAATGTCCCCAAATAGATTCTCCGTTACAATTACGTCGAACTGAGTTGGGTTAGTGATTAATTTCATAGCAGCAGCATCTACTAAAACATGTTCAACGGCTACATCTGGATACTGAGCTTTTTTCTCTTCGACAATTTCACGCCATAGCTTACTAGATTCAAGTACATTTGCTTTATCAACCGAAGTAAGATGACCGCTGCGCTGCTGAGCTGCTTGAAAGCCCTTATCGACAATTCTTTCAATCTCTTGACGAGAATAAACAAGCGTGTCTACAACTGAGTTTCCGTTGTCGCGGCGTTCACTTGGTGTTCCGAAATAAAGGCCGCCAGTTAATTCACGAACGATAAGGAGGTCGCTCCCAGAGACTACTTCTTCCTTTAAGGGTGATGCATGAAGAAGGTTTTTAAATCCTTTGATCGGCCTTAAATTCGCATATAAATCAAGTGCCTTTCGGATTCCAAGCAAGCCTCGTTCAGGACGTAAATGGGAGGGATTGGTATCCCATTTTGGCCCCCCAACAGCACCCAGCAAGACCGCATCAGCCTGTTTACAAGCATTAACGGTTGTTTCAGGAAGCGGTGTGCCGTAAAGGTCAATGGCTGCTCCTCCGATTTCATGGCTTTCAAAGCTAAAAGTATGATTGTATTCTTCAGCAATTGCATTTAACACGTCTTTTGCAGAGTTAATAACTTCCTTACCAATGCCATCACCGGGAAGTAAGACAATTCGTTTTTTCATTAGAAGCAACCTCCTCATTTTTTGTTTGTTTTTTATAGATTAGCGGTTTCTTTAACTGCGCTACTTTGGTTGAAAAATACACGATTAACTGCGTTCAAGAATGATTTTGCTGAAGCTTCCAGTACATCCTGTGCTGAACCGCGTCCGGTTACAGGTGATCCGTTCACCGTCATTTTGACATGAACCTCAGCAAGTGCATCCCGTCCTTGACCGATCGAGCTTAATCTAAAATCAGTAAGATGGATTTCTTCTTTAATCAGTGCTTCTAAAGTATTCATTAAAGCTTCGACACTGCCTGAGCCTGTGCGCGCCGTTTCCACGCGAATACCTTCGGGAGTGGTTAGAGCCACAGTTGCGGTTGGCAAGTTTGCCGAACCGTAATGGACTTGGAAGGCAACCAGTTCATATTTTTTAATATCAACAGCTGTTGTTTGGATATCGGTTAAAATTGCAAATAAATCTTCGTCTGTAACTTCTTTCTTACGATCGGTTAATAGTTTAAAAGCAGTAAACGCTTCGACTAGTTTTTCGTCCGAGAGTTCAAAGCCCATTTGCTCAATTTTATCTTTGAATGCATGGCGGCCGGAATGTTTGCCAAGAACTAAATCATTAGATTTAACCCCTACTAATTCAGGTGTAATAATCTCATAGGTTAGCGTATTTTTTAAGACGCCATCCTGGTGGATTCCTGATTCATGTGCAAAAGCATTTTTTCCAACAACTGCTTTATTCGGAGGAACAATCATCCCTGTAAAGCGGCTGACAAGGTCACTCGTCCGTTTTATTTCTTTTAACACGAGATTCGTAGTATAAGGATACTTATCTTTACGAATATTTAAGGCAACTCCAATTTCCTCAAGAGCTGCATTACCTGCACGTTCTCCAATTCCATTAATCGTACCCTCGACTTGCGTAACCCCGTTTTCGATGGCAGCTAGGGAATTGGCAACGGCCATCCCTAAGTCATCATGACAATGGCAAGATAATGCTGCTTTATGAATATTTGGAACGTTGTCGCGGATGTAGCGGAACATGCGTCCATATTCTTCTGGTGTGGTATATCCGACTGTATCCGGAAGATTGATGACTGTAGCTCCAGCATCGATGACCTTGGTAATAATTTGAACAAGAAAATCAAGGTCAGAGCGAGAAGCATCTTCAGCAGACCACTCAATATGCGGGAAGTTCCGTTTCGCATATGAAACCATGTCTACCGCTATTTGGGTAACTTCCTCTGGTGTTTTCATTAGTTTATATTGCATATGGATAGGGGAGGTGGCAAGGAAAACATGCAACCTTGGTTCTGCAGCATCTTTTAACGCATCCCACGCAATGTCAATGTCCGATTTCGTCGCTCTTGCCAGGCCTGTGACCGATACATTTTTAATATTCCGGGCGATTGCTCTTACTGCTTCAAAATCGCCTTGGGAGGAAGCCGGGAAGCCGGCCTCCATAATGTCAACACCAAACCGTTCAAGTTGTCTTGCGATTTCCAATTTTTCAAGCTGGTTTAAATTTACACCAGGGGACTGTTCGCCATCGCGTAATGTCGTATCGAAGATGTTAACGTGAACCATTTACCACCACTTCCTTCTTTGCATTTACTGGTTTGTTTTTAATAAACGGCATTAATGCACGAAGCTCACGGCCAACTTGTTCAATTTGATGATTGTTTTCAGCGCGATTAATTGCGTTGAATTGTGGACGGTTTGCTTGGTTTTCAAGGATCCAGCCCTTTGCAAACACTCCAGTTTGGATATCTGTTAATACGTCCTTCATCCGTGCTTTTGTATCTGCATTTACGACACGTGGTCCAGAAACGAAATCTCCCCATTGTGCAGTATCGGAGATTGAATAACGCATATTTTCAAAGCCACCTTCATATAAAAGGTCAACGATTAATTTTAATTCATGTAAGCACTCAAAGTAGGCAACTTCAGGCTGATAACCAGCTTCAACAAGAGTTTCAAATCCAGCTTTGATCAGGGCAGTAGTTCCGCCGCAAAGAACAGCTTGTTCTCCGAAAAGATCTGTTTCTGTTTCTTCTTGGAATGTAGTTTCTAAAACACCTGCACGGGCTGAGCCAATACCTTTTGCATAGGCAAGGGCAAGGTCACGTGCTTGACCAGTGTAGTCTTGATAAACTGCGTAAAGTGCTGGTACACCAGCGCCTTCAGTATAAGTACGACGTACTAAATGACCTGGGCCTTTTGGAGCTACTAAGAATACGTCTACATCTGCAGGAGGAACGATTTGGCTAAAGTGAACATTGAAACCATGGGCAAAAACAAGAGCTTTACCCGCTTCAAGGTGTGGTTCGATGCTTTCTTTGTAAACCTTTGGCTGCATTTCATCAGGAAGAAGAACCATAATAACGTCAGCTGCTGCAGCTGCCTCTGCAACTGAAGTAACTTCAACGCCATCTTCTACTGCTTTATCCCATGATTTTCCGCCTCTTAATCCAACTACTACATCAAAACCGCTCTCTTTTAAATTTAGTGCATGTGCATGACCTTGTGAACCATATCCAATTACTGCGATTTTCTTTCCTTGTAAAACCTCTTCTTGAATATCTCCGTTATATAGTACTTTTGCCATGATCTATCATCCTTTCAAGGTAAATTATTATTTTAGTAGAGTGTGGTGAGTTAGTTCGTTTACTTGCGGTTGATGCCCGCGTAATAGGGCGGTCAACCCTGTTCTGGCAATCTCTTTAATTCCATAAGGGCGAAGCAATTCTAGTAATGCATCGATTTTTTCAGGTTTGCCGGTGATTTGAATGGCTAAGCTATCCTTACTTACGTCAATAACAATCGCACGAAACGGATCAATAATTCCGTTAATCTCACTGCGGAGCTGGCTGCTGCTGGCTACTTTAATCAAGGCCAATTCGCGGACAACGACTGCTTTATCAGTAATATCAGAAACTTTTAAAACATCAATCTGTTTATTGAGTTGCTTTGTCACTTGTTCGAGACGCTGTTCATCTTCAATCTCGACAACCAGGGTCATTCTTGAAACACCTTCCGTTTCTGTTGGACCAACGGAAATACTTTCAATATTGAATTGCCGTCTTTGCAAAAGTCCAGTAACGCGGTTGAGTACACCGGCTCGATCCTGAACGGTTGCGGTAATGATTCGTTTCATGGTTTCACCCCAATCATTTCATGGATTCCTTTGCCAGGGGCAATCATTGGGAATACTTTCTCTTGTTGAAGTACACGGCAATCAACTAATACCGGACCATTATGAGCAAATACTTCCGGTAAAACAGTGATCAGTTCTTCTTGATTATTAACCCGATAACCCTTAATCGAATAGCTGTCTGCAAGTTTGACAAAATCAGGCTGTGTATGAAGGATCGATTCTGAAATACGGTTTCCGTGTAATAATTCCTGCCATTGGCGAACCATTCCAAGTGCGCCGTTGTTGACAATAATGATTTTTACAGGAAGGTTTCTTTCATAAATAATCGATAATTCCTGAAGTGTCATTTGAAAACCGCCATCTCCAACAATTGCAACAACGGTACTATCCGGTGCGGCAATTTGTGCGCCAATCGCAGCAGGGAAGCCAAAGCCCATTGTCCCAAGTCCGCCAGAGGTAATCCAGCGGTGCGGCTCTTTAAAGGTGTAATACTGTGCTGCCCACATTTGGTGCTGCCCTACATCGGTTGCGACGATGGCGTCACCGTTCGTTACTTTATGGACTGCTTCAATGACCCATTGAGGACACATTCCGTTTGGATCATGCTTATACCAAAGCGGATATTCCTGCTTGTTTTGGCTCAGTTTTTCCAGCCATTCAGCAGAATTTGGTGATTCAATCGCTTGATCAAGTAGTTCAGTAAGTGCCTCTTTCGTATCAGAAACGATTGGGAGATTTGTTGGAACATTTTTACCAATTTCGGCTGGATCGATGTCAATATGGGCAACCTTCGCAAAAGGTGCGAAGTGTTTAAGATTACCTGTTAGTCTGTCATCGAAGCGGGCTCCAAAATTGATAAGCAGATCACATTCGTAAATGGCCATGTTAGCTGCATATGTTCCGTGCATTCCACCCATTCCTAACGAGAGGGGATGATCTGCCGGAAAAGTACCAAGTCCAAGTAAAGTTGTGACCACCGGGATCTGGTGTTTTTCCGCCAAAGCCGTTAGTTCAGCAGCTGCTTTCCCATGGAGAACACCCGCGCCTGAAAGAATTACAGGCTTGATAGCCTTGGAAATCGAATCGGCAAGCTTTTTAATTTGTAATGGATTTGGCTTTGTTGTTGGCTGGTATCCAGGTAAATTAATGCTCGCTTCTTCAGGTTCATTCGTTAATACTCCGGCGGAAATATCTTTAGGGACGTCGACTAAGACTGGCCCAGGCCGTCCGGTAGAAGCAATATGAAAAGCTTCCTTGACGATGCGTGGTAAGTCCTCGATCGATTGAACCTGAAAGTTATGTTTGGTAATTGGTGTTGTAATCGCCATAACATCAGCCTCTTGGAAGGCGTCAGTTCCAATGACACTTCGTGCAACCTGGCCGGTGAAAATAACAAGTGGCAGGGAATCCATTATCGCATCGGTTATCCCAGTCACAAGATTGGTCGCCCCAGGTCCTGATGTGGCAAGAACGACTCCAGGTTTCCCTGTAACTCGGGCATACCCTTCAGCTGCATGGATCATTCCTTGTTCATGTCGGAAGAGAATATGCTTGATTGTACCCTGGGCGCGGTAAATGGCATCATAGATTGGAAGGACGGCACCCCCGGGATATCCAAACAGCGTTTCCACACCTTCTTTTTTCAGTAAGTCGATGAGAAGGTCTGCACCGGTTCTCGGTTCAGTGGTAGTTTGGACCTCAAGCTTCTTTGCTTCTACTTTCACGTCGTAATCCCTCCTTAAGGGTAAAAATCGAATGTAGATGTCGAAAAATAGTGATTTGTCATTTTTGTATTATAATATAGAAATTTGTAAATAAACAGAAAATTCTGTTGGGAAATCGTCGAAATTCGACAATAAATCTTTATGCATAGTCAAAAAGGCCCGTTCTCCACGAATTAACTGCAAAAACGAAAACATAAGCAGAATAATCGGGGAGAAAAGGCCTTTCATTTTCTCGGTACCACCCGGTTTTACAGTATCCTTACGAATACTGCCTTATGAAGCGACCCACTAAAACATAGAACGCTTCTTTTTGTAACAGGTGCTCAAAGATATGCACCCGATTGAGCCTACTAAAGTCAGGACCGTTCGGCTCAACACTCAGGGATGATGTCGGAATAAGTTGTATTACTGGGCTTCCAGCAACCCCAGCTCTCTGAAAATACTAAATCTTATTCCTTTATTCCCGTCATCGATTTATTCGCTATTTGATTTTGTCAAAGGATCATTATTTAACGCATTTAGTACCTTAACTTCCTTAGGAAGGGGAGGGGTACTACGAATTCCCATTGGTATAAACATTTTAGAACTTCATAATCCCACCTGTATTGGCAGATGTAACGAGTTTTGCATATTTTGCAAGGTAACCTGTTTTGATTTTTGGCTCTGGTTTTACCCATGCCTTACGTCTTTCTTCTAAAACTTCATCATCTACAAGAAGTTCAATCGATCGTGCTTCAAGATCGATTAAGATTTTGTCGCCATTTTCAACAAGGGCGATTGGTCCGCCTTCGGCTGCTTCAGGAGAGATATGACCGATGGAGATACCACGGCTGGCTCCTGAGAAGCGTCCATCTGTAATTAGGGCAACTTCTTTGCCTAATCCACGACCCATAATTGCGGAAGTAGGTGCAAGCATTTCAGGCATTCCTGGACCGCCTTTTGGACCTTCATAGCGGATAACCACCACGTGACCAGCTTGAACGGTACCATTATTAATATTTTCTTGTGCATCATCCTGGGATTCAAAAACGATTGCTTCACCCAAGAAGGTTTTTATCGAAGGATCAACTGCACCAACCTTGATTACACCACCATCTGGAGCAATGTTTCCATATAGGATGGATAGTCCACCAACAGGGCTATATGGATTGTCTTTTGTCCGGATGACGTTTTCATTCGTAATTGTTGCTTCTTTCACATTTTCTGAAAGAGTTTTTCCGGTAATAGTTAAACAATTATCATGTAAGGCGCCTTCAACTTTATAAAGTTCATTAATAATGGCACTAACACCGCCTGCATGATGAATGTCTTCCATTGAATAATCGGATGCTGGCATAATTTTAGCTAGATATGGAACTCTCTCAGCAATTTTGTTTATCTCACGTAAATCGTATTCAATCCCTGCTTCATGGGCAATTGCCAATGTATGAAGGACTGTATTTGTTGAACCACCCATGGCCATATCTAGGGCAAAGGCATTATCGATTGCCTCTCTAGTAATAATGTCACGTGGTCGAATATCATTTTTTACTAATTCGATTAGATGTCTTGCAGCTTGACGAATTAATTCATGCCTCTCATCAGAAGTTGCAATGATTGTTCCGTTCCCAGGAACCGTCATTCCTAATACTTCCATTAGACAGTTCATTGAGTTGGCTGTAAACATCCCTGAACATGACCCGCAAGTAGGGCAGGCATTGTTTTCGATGTCAAGTAGTTCCTGTTGGCTGATTGTACCGTTATGGTAAGCTCCAACACCTTCAAATACAGAAGTAAGAGAAAGGTTCTTTCCAGTCGAAGGTGAAACACCTGCTTCCATCGGTCCACCTGATACAAATACAGAAGGGACGTTTGTTCTTGCTGCTGCCATTAACATGCCAGGTGTAATCTTGTCACAGTTTGGAATGTAAAAAACACCATCGAACCAATGAGCATTAATTACTGTTTCGGCACTATCAGCGATAAGTTCGCGACTTGGAAGGGAGTATCGCATTCCAATATGTCCCATCGCAATGCCATCATCCACACCAATCGTATTGAATTCGAATGGAATACCGCCAGCCTCACGGATGGCTTCTTTTACAATCTCACCGAAATGATTAAGATGTTTGTGTCCTGGGATAATTTCAATAAACGAGTTACAGACGCCGATAAACGGCTTTTCGAGATCACTCGTTTTTACCCCTGTTGCATATAAAAGGCTCCGGTGGGGTGCCCGATCAATTCCCTTTTTAATCATATCGCTACGCATATTAATTTAGCTCCTAACTGACGATTGCATGGTTTGAACCTGTTGGGTAACAAGCCACTCCGTCTGTTGTTACAATTTTCCTGAATTCTTCTAAAAGAACTTTCGTAACTTCACCAGGTTTTCCATCACTAATTTTACGGCCATCCACATCAATTACTGCAATTACTTCTACAGCTGTGCCGGTTAAGAACACCTCATCAGCTACATAGACATCATGTCTAGTAAATGGTGATTCACGGACTTCAAAGCCCTTGGTTCTTGCAATATCTAGGATAGCGTTACGGGTAATTCCTTCTAATGCCCCTAAATAAACAGGCGGGGTATAGATGGCACCATTTTTTACAATAAAGATATTGTCAGCTGAGCCTTCAGTAACATAACCCTGATCATTAAGCATTAATGCTTCCTCAACGCCAGCTTGATTAGCCTCTAATTTTACTAGAATATTATTTAAATAGTTAAGTGATTTAATCTGTGGGCTTAGGACATCTGGGCGATTCCTTCGACTCGCAACAGATGCAATTTTAATTCCACGTTCGTAGTACTCTTTAGGATACATGCTAAGTTCTTCAGCAATAATAATGACGCTTGGTTTCGAGCAGGAAGAAGGGTCTAGGCCGAGATTCCCTTTTCCACGGGAAACAACGACACGAATATAGGCGCTTTCTAGCTGATTTTTTCTAATTGTCTCGACGATTAATTGAGTCATTTCCTCCTGTGTGTATGGAATATTCAGCATAATGGATTGTGCTGATTCATACAGTCTTTTCAGGTGAGCATCGAGTCTAAAGACGTTTCCGCTATAAACGCGTATGCCTTCAAACACACCATCACCATATAAAAAACCATGATCGAAAACTGAAACTACAGCATCTTCTTTCTTGACGAACTCGCCGCCAAGGAAAATCCATTGACTCCCCAACCTAACCACTCCTCTTTTGTGATAGAACGCTTTAAATGACTAAACAAATTTTTTAAAAGAATTGCCATACCCATCTCCAAATGGTGAGGAGCTATGACAGTTATTGAATAGATGATTATTTTCGATAATCATACAACCAATCGAAAACATGGTCAATATAAAAATCTGACAATTCAAATAAATCAAAAAAGTTGATAGCGTTTACATTATTGTTGTGATAAGGAAAACAGCGAAAAAAATTTTTTTGAAATTTTTTTATTTTTAGGTTATTTTGTCCTCGAAATGGATTGAAACGAGGGAATATTCAGAGGTAAGTAAGAGGGTGGTGTTGCAAAGTGGATTATATTTCAAACTTGAAATTTTTAATTCTAGACAAAAAAACACTAGTTTAAAATAGTGTTCATATGCTCAAAGCTTTGCAAGATGTTCATATACTTCTCGTAAATTACTATATCCGTTTTTTTGAGCTATTTTTAAATAGCTGGACCAAATTTGCGCTGTCATGATTGCATCGCCAAGTGCATGGTGGCGATCTTTTATAACAATCCCACATTTATGGCATACTTCTTCTAGTGGTAATGATTTCATAGATGAATCTGATAGTCGAATTAAGAAGGAGGTATCGATGATTCGATGTTCAAATCGAGTCTTTAACAGATCCCATGTCATTTTTTGCATAAAGGACTTTTCATGTTTAGAGTGATGTGCGACAAGGATATGACTTTGTGTATACTTGAAAAATTGAACTAAGACATCCCTGGCATCTGGTGCATCCCGCAATTGATCTTCATGAATATTTGTTAAAGTTGAAATTTCTGCGGAAAGAGGAAGGTCTGATTTTACAAGTGAATAAAAAGTATGATTATCCTCGATATGCGGACCGATCATTTTTACTGCTCCGATCGAGAGGACACGATCTCCCTTTTCTGGATAAAAACCAGTGGTCTCCAAATCAAAGACAACGACTTCTAATTCGTTAAGCGGGGTATCTAGGTTGTTTTTTACTTTCATTTCTTTCTGGAGCTGCCGGATGAACGAGAGCTGTTGAGGATTACTTTGTCCCTGAATCCCAGCATAAATATTAGAACTAAGCTTGCCGGATATTAGCCTAAAGTATTGTGCTAAATCATTCATTCTCATGTTACCCCTCCTTTTCTATTAATTTTCTTACAGTTTGATGAAGAGTTACCCCATTTTTAATGATGTCTTTCATTTCATTCTTTTGCTCTTTTGTTAGGTTGTCGACTGGTAAATAGTGACCAGAATCATAGTCTGTGTGACTGGCAAAAAGAAGACGATAGTTTAACAGTTTTAAAAACATATTTGTATATAAATCCTTGTCATGTATCTGAAGTTTGTCTAGCCTTAATAGGGTAGACGTCTCTTGTAGATTTTCTTTAACTGCCAATAGACGAGCTGCATTCACATATGGAAAGAGGGCAGTCTCCTTTATATTTAGAGATCCAGTATGTACCCCATGGGTCTCCACTAAAAGCTGACCTAATACACCAATGCCCTTTTTGAAATGTAGTGTATTGTTTGACATTCTTGACAGAAGATGTTCCGTTTGAACGGTTTGATAAACAAAGGTTTTTAGTTGTTCCAAGAGTTGATGCTTTCCATAAAAAGAACGTCCATCAATAAAAATGAGTAGATACCGTAACGATTCCCAAGATGCCTCTAGGGCCCAGTTCTTTATTTGTTTCTCCCATTCGGAATGGGACTTACACCAAAACGGATTGCCTGACATGACACCGCCATCGCAATAAGGATAGCCTACTTGATAAAGACCTTTTGAAATTTCCTTTCCTAATGACAAAAAATAAGCTTTTGCTTCTGTAGTTGGATCGAGATAAACAATGCCATGGTCCTGGTCACTCCATACAGATTGTTCGAAACGTCCAGCACTCCCCATCACAAAGAAAGAAAAGGGAGACGGCGGTGGGCCATATCGAGCAAGAACTTCTTTCAGTGAGATCTCCAATACTTGTTTAAACATGTTGTCATGAAGTTCGTTTAATTTAAAGTGATCCTGAGCAACGGGCTTCATGTGAAATCTTCTATATTCTGCAATGGCTGAGTAGGTATTATCATTCATGTTTATCACCTCCACTTAAAAAATCTAGAAAGTGTGCAAGCCCTAAATAGGAGTTGCACACTTAATGTATAAAAATTTAAAGAGCCTTGTTTTGTTCCTCTTTAAACAATTCGGGATATCCATAGCTTCCGTGCTCGCTCATATCTAAGCCCATAATCTCTTCTTCCTCAGTGACACGCAAGCCATTCATTGCTTTTTTAATAATGGCGAGCAAGATAAAGGATGCGACCAAGGCGAAGGCACCAGAGGCGATAACGCCTAATGCTTGAACCCCGAGCTGATGGAAGCCGCCGCCATAAAATAATCCAGGTTTTCCGACAGTGGCTAATTCTTTTGTTGCAAAGAAACCAGTCGATAACGTTCCCCAGACACCAGCAGTACCATGTACAGATAGTGCTGCGATTGGATCATCAATTCCTTTTTTCTCAAAGAAGCGAATACTATAAAATACAAGAATACCAGAGATAAAACCAATCAGGACAGCGGCCCAAGTATCAACAAATGCACAAGAAGCAGTAATCGCTACGAGGCCTGCTAATGCACCATTTAACATCATTGGAACATCTGCCTTACCCAATACGATCCAGGAGATAATCATTGCGGCAACAGTACCAGCAGCAGCACCAAGGTTTGTGTTTAATGCGACGAAGCCAAAGAAACCTTTGTCCACGGAAAGAGTACTGCCTGCGTTAAAACCGAACCATCCAACCCATAAGAGTAAAACACTTAGTGCTGTAAATACTTGGTTATGACCAGCTAGATTATTGGCGGAACCATCTTTATTAAATTTTCCGATACGTGGTTTTAATAGAATTGTAGCTGCCAGTGCAGCCATAGCACCAGTTAAGTGAACAACGGTGGAACCGGCGAAGTCTTGTTGACCAATCTCTGCTAACCAGCCGCCGCCCCATATCCAGTGAGCAATTGGTGGATAAACAATAACAGAAAATAATACTGCGAATACGAGATAGACGCCTAATTTTGCTCGTTCAGCAAACCCGCCAAATGCAATCGTTAAGGAAATACCTGCAAATGCTAATTGGAATAAAAAGAAAACAGAACCAGAAAGTGATAAACTATCGATATCATAGCCTGAATATAAGAAGTCAGAAAGGCCTATAAGTGCATTTCCTTTTCCGAAAATTAATCCAAATCCAACTGCCCAAAATACAATCGAGCTAATACTAAATGTGAGAATGGTTTTACCAGCAATATGTCCAGCATTTTTCATTCGGGTGGAACCTGTTTCTAACAGGATGAACCCTCCGATCATTAAAATGACAAGTATCGCTCCTAGCATTACCCAAAGACTGTTCATTAAGAATAAAGTATCCATTTATTCTCCCCCTTTTAAATGATGTTAATTTTCTTAACATTCGGTATGTTAGTATTTTTACATGATTCCGAATTAGTTTCTATAAATTTGGAAGATAATCTAACATGGTTTTTAACAATGGGGAATAACTCCCGGTTGTTGGCAGAACGGAGGGAGAAAAGTGCGATAAAAAATCCCATTCTCTATAGAAGGAATGGGATTGAAGGTTAGCTCCTTACTTTTTCCGTATACCAAATTGGGCGTTTAATTGCCCTTGAATCATCTTTCTGCGTACATCTTCTTGGTTGTGTTTCTTTTGTTCACGAAGCATTTCTTTCCTAATATCATGTGTTTGAATTCCGTCTTCAATTTTATTGGCAATATCCATCAATAGTTCAACATCTGAAAATGAAAATTTGCGGCTTCCACCAGCAGACCTTTCAGGAAAAATAAGCTTTCGTTCTTCATAATACCGTATTTGTCGTTCGGAGAGACCGGTGAGGTCCCGAACAATCCCGATTGTAATCACTTTTTTATCTTTATATGATATGTCTTTTCCCATTTTTGCCTCTCACCACACCCTATTGTTTGCATAATTAATCAATTTGTTAATTTAATATTATAATATGTTAGATTTTCTTACATTGGACTGGGTATTCAAACCATTTTACTTGTTTTTCAGAAGAAATTTCTATGGAGTGCATTCGTCATGATTTTGTTGGGGGAAATATTTTTTTGTATAGGCTTTCCAGTTCATTGAAGGTAAGAGAGTAAAGCTCGTGGTCAGAAGAATTAGACATGCCTGAGTCTAACAACTTCTTAATATAAAACTGCCTAAGGCGTTCGAGTCCTTTACGCAAATGAGTGGCCAACTTTCATCACCCCTTCAAACTGAATTTAATAATTTTGTAGTCTTCTTAAAAGCTCATTTGCTTGAGATCCCATTGCTTTCATAAGTTCTTCATATAACTCATCTCTTAACTTATCTAATTGAAGGATTCTTTCAGCTAGCTTAATATCATTTCTTCGATACATTTCAAATCCTCCTTTCTTTCCTTGTTTATAATGAAAAGTTAACTGAATTTTCACTCCTTGTCAGTGGTTTTGTTAGATAAGCTGACAGGAATTTTAAATCTTCATCCAAGATTGGGTAAAAGAATCTGACTATGTATGCTTGGGGAATAAAAAGAACCGGGCATGCCCGGTCCTTAAAGTTTCTCTTAGTATTCACCATCAAATGGTGTGAATGGGAAATTAAATCTTCTTTCAACTGCACGGAGGCGTTGATTCACGCGCTGGAGTCTTCGGTCGAGTTGGGCCACTTGACGTTGTAGTTGATTGATCTCCCTTTCTTGACGTTCATTCGCTCTCTCCAGTTGATTCAGTCTGCGCTCAACCTGCTGTGGCTGCCTTGCTGGGTCATATTGTTCAGGTTGAAGATAGGGATTAAATGGTTCTTCCTGAACATAGGGATTCATTTGCTCTTGTAGATCATAGGAAATAAATTGTTCTGGTTGACCATAGTAATTCACTTGTTCTGGTTGTACATAGGCATTATAATCAACCGGCATTTGTGGCATTTGATAATAACCATACGGATTCATTGGGCATCTCTCCTTATGTGGTAAATACCCTATAGATTATGTGGGTGTATGGGAGCTGTAACGGCTAATGCCCATAGACATTCTCTGACTTTGTGGATATTTCAACCTATGAAACTAAAAATGAGATGACCAAAGTCATCTCAGGGGAAAAGAATTTACAGCTTTACAATTGTTCTTCCGCGTGCCTCACCTTTGAGGATCGAGGATAAATCATTTGGTAATTCTTCGAGTGATACTTCTTTATTCATCACGTTTAATAAATTATCTGGTTTAAAGTCAGTAGCCATTCGCTTCCACAAGGCGATTCTGGTTTCCATTGGACAATAAACTGAATCAATCCCAAGCAAATTGACTCCTCTTAGTATGAAAGGGAATACCGTAGTAGGTACATCGCCGCCGCCAGTAAGACCGCTGACTGCTACAGAACCGTTGTAAGTAATTTTACTAAGGATAGAGGCAAGCGTTTTGCCGCCGACAGGATCCACAGCGGCCGCCCAAAGTTGTTTATCTAACGCTCTGATTTTTTCGCCTGTTACGTCCTCACGCGAAAGAATCTCACTCGCTCCAATTTCAATGAGGAAGTCATGTTCTGATTGTTTACCTGTACTGGCAACGACATGATAGCCTCGTTTAGCAAGAATGGCTACAGCGATACTGCCAACCCCGCCTGTAGCACCTGTAACTAGGACACTTCCCTTTTCAGGTGTTAAGCCGTTTTCCTCTAAGCGTTGGACAGATAATGCGGCCGTGAACCCCGCCGTGCCATATACCATTGCTTCTTTTAAGGACAAGCCTTCGGGCAATGGTACAACCCATTCGGCAGGAATCTGAGCATATTCACTATAGCCGCCATAATGAGCGACTCCAATCTCATAACTAGTAGCAATCACTTCATCGCCTGCTTTAAAGCGTGAATCATTAGAACTGACCACCACACCAGCTAAGTCGATTCCTGGAATAAAAGGGTAGGATCTTACAATTTTCCCATCAGGGGTACTTGCCAATCCATCCTTGTAGTTCACACTTGAATAGCTGACCTTGATTAGGACGTCACCTGCTTGAAGGTCTTGAATGGTTACTTTTTTTACGTTTACAGTAAAGTCATTTTCCGTCTTGTCGACAACTAATGCCTTAAATAGTTCGTTCATTTTTTAACCCCCTATGCATCTTAATTAGTTAAATATAAATAAACATTCCCAACTAATCAATGACAGGAAGGTGACAGGAAATCTCATAAGTAAAAACAGAATGTTAAAGAGTAGTGCAGAGGAAGGTTATAAGTCATTATTCTACGATGCTACACACTTCAGGTTATTATAGTATTAATATAGTAAAATATTAAAAATATTGAATATAAAGTCAAAACAGGTTATAATCATGTATATTCAAAATATTATCAATTCTCATAATAATTACTTTTATAAAAAAACATTGGAGGTCTGAACAAATGAAAAAATTTAAACTATTTTCAACTGTATTAATGGTAGCACTACTCTTAGTTCTTTCAGCTTGTGGAACGAGTAAGAGTACAAGCACAACAACTGGGGGAGACGGGGAAAAGAAGACATTGCGTGTGGTAACAGATGCCGCCTATGCACCTTTTGAATACCAGGATAAAGGGGAAGTCGTCGGTTTTGATATCGATTTTATCAATGCAGTAGCAAAAGAAGCTGGTTATAAAATTAAGGTGGAGCATGTTGGCTGGGATCCGATTTTCGTTGAATTAGATAAGAAAATCGCTGACATTGGACTTTCTGCCATCACCATCAACGATGAAAGAAAACAAACCTATGATTTTTCAGTACCTTACTTTTTATCAACCAATAAAATCTTAGTTCCAAAAGATAGTGATATTAAGAGTGCAGCAGATTTAAAGAATAATAAAACGGTAGCTGTTCAAAATGCAACAACTGGACAAGAAGCAGTTGAAGGTCTTTTGGGCAAAAATAGCGATAAAATCAAAAAGTTTGAAAATAATAACCTAGCAATCTTAGAACTAAAAAGCGGCGGAGCAGATGCTGTAGTTGCTGATAACACAGTTATCGAGCAATATGCAAAAAACAACCCGAAAGATAATTTTGTTGTCATTGAAGATTCAGCTGCTTTTGCTAAGGAATTTTACGGACTAATGTTTCCAAAGGGAAGCAAGATTAAAGCAGACTTTGATAAAGCTTTAAAAGCGGTTATTGATAACGGAACGTATGCAGATGTATACAAGAAGTGGTTTAAAGTAGAACCAGATACCCAGATCTTAAAGGATCAGCAGTAATATTGCTTATTAAATTGCGTAACTCTTAACTTAGCAGTTACGCAATTTTTGCTAGTTAGATTCGATAATTAGCTTGTTGTTTAATAGGGGGATTTAAAATATGGATTTTCGTTGGGATATTTTAGTTGAATATGCTCCTTTTTTTCTTAAAGGGACATTACTAACCATTGGGCTTTCAATCGCAAGTATTTTGATTGGTACCATTCTTGGCTTATTCATCGGATTAGGGAAAATAATGAAAAATAAGCTCCTCGCCTGGCCTTTTACCATTTACATTACCTTCTTTCGAGGTACACCATTACTCGTTCAAATATTATTAATCCATTTTGCCGTCGTACCTCTTTTTCTTGGAAAAACAAGTCCTATTTTAGCTGCAATTCTTACTCTATCATTAAACGCTGCGGCATATATCGCTGAAATCTTCCGCGCGGGTATTCAATCAATTGATCGGGGGCAGATGGAGGCAGCTCGTTCACTAGGGATGAATCATGTACAGGCTATGCAGGAAATCATCCTTCCGCAAGCCTTTAAACGAATGATTCCACCGCTTGGAAATGAATTTATCGTCTTAATAAAAGAGTCATCGCTTGCGGCTTTAATTGCAGCCCCTGAGCTTATGTATTGGGGACGAGCCATGCAAGGACAATATTTCCGAGTCTGGGAACCGTATCTTGCGGCCGCAGTTATTTATCTTGTGTTAACACTTTCCCTAA
Source organism: Neobacillus sp. BF23-41 (assembly GCF_041106275.1). NCBI lineage: Bacteria > Bacillati > Bacillota > Bacilli > Caryophanales > Bacillaceae > Neobacillus > Neobacillus sp. BF23-41. The sequence goes on along the minus strand of NZ_JBGBPR010000002.1, from coordinate 91,026 downwards.
GCTTTCTGTTAAATCTTCTTGAAAGGAGGTTGGCAACCGAATGATTCAGGTGAAGAATTTAAAAAAATTCTTTGGCAAAAACGAAGTCCTCAAGGACATCAATGTTACAGTCAAGAATCAAGAAGTAGTCGTTGTAATTGGACCTTCGGGTTCCGGAAAATCAACATTTCTTCGCTGCATAAATATGCTAGAAACGATTACCGGTGGTCATGTCTTAATTGAAGGAATCGATTTGACGGACAAAAAAACAGATATCAATAAAGTACGTACAGAAGTGGGAATGGTTTTTCAGCAATTCAATCTTTTTCCGCATAAAAAAGTGATTGAAAATATAATGCTTGCACCAATGAAAGTAAGAAATATTCCAAAGGAAAAAGCGAGAGCTAAGGGTTTGGAACTTTTACGGAAAGTTGGATTAGAGGATAAGGCAGATGCCTATCCCGATTCTTTATCAGGCGGGCAAAAGCAGCGGGTTGCGATTGCAAGGGCGCTAGCAATGGAGCCGAAAATCATGCTTTTTGATGAGCCAACGTCTGCACTCGACCCTGAAATGGTTGGCGAGGTACTTGAGGTTATGAAGGACCTAGCTAAAGAAGGAATGACGATGGTGGTTGTGACACATGAAATGGGCTTTGCTAAAGAAGTGGGCGATCGGGTTATATTTATGGATGGTGGATTGATTGTCGAAGAAAATGTTCCGAACGAATTATTTGATCATCCGAAGGAAGAACGGACAAAGGCGTTTTTAAGTAAGGTTTTATAATAGAAAAGGAGGCTGCTGCCTCCTTTTTCTATGTCAAAGGAAGTAATACATTTGAACTTTGATAACTGTCTGGTTCCAAAAGAGTAAGCTTGCGTAAGCAATTCTGCGCACCAAAGAAAAGGTTTAACTTTTCTTTGGTGGGTCCAGAGAGCCCGTCGGGGTTAAAAAATGTAGAGCACGGTCACTGTGAAGACTCCAAAGAGCCTGGCTTTTTCCTATTTTTTTATTTACCCGAGTTCCATCTTTCCAATTTAGTAATATTTCTTGTAAACATCCCCGCAATAAACCTCGGCATCCCAAATTCAACAATCTTTTCTTTTACTCTTTCTTTCATTTCGTCAACTGTAATATGAGGTAAAGTGAATTCTCCGTTCATATAGCAGTGGCTGCAGTACTTGGTGCTTTTCGTTCCGTCCTTTTCTGTCCCGCCCCCAAGCTCATCTTTTGCTAACGGCATTCCACAGCTTTGACAGTTTTTATAGGTGGTCATTTCTATTACTCCATTCTTTATTCAAAGTCAAAAACATCAACAATCCGGTCTGCTTTTAGCCGGTTTTGACACAGTTTAAATAATTGTCCCAAAAATACTTCAACCTCAAGTAATGTAGAAGGCAGTTTGATTTGAACGGTTGTTGAACCAAACATTTGTTTAAAATAGGCTTTTCTTTGGTCATTTTTTCCATCCCGTTTAAAAGGTTTGTATCCCCAAACAATATGAGGGACCCCATCAATTTCTTGGATTTGTCGTATCTCTGCGCAAGTTGTGGACCGATCATGTGCATAAATGACTAAATAATAGTTGTCATTACGATGCCAATCAATGAATAAAAAGTAATAGCCCGTATCGCTATCTGGCCTGGTTACCTCATATGCTGCTAACGTTGGTTTCCCATTTGTCCATTGATGAAATTTTTGGAGGCTGCCACCCGTTATTTCAAGTTTTTTAATCTCATAGATCGATGAATTAGAGGATTCGATACAGGTAGCTAAAAATATGGCTTGTTCCTTTTCCAACTTAGATTTCCCCTTTATGTATTTGAACCAAGATCAGAAAGTATAAGTATTTGAACTTAGATAACTGTCTAGCGCAAGCGGCTAGTGTACTTCGCCCTTTTCCCTACGATAAGTCAAGCACGAATGCGCTAGCGCTCTCTGAGTTTCCTTTATCTCAGTCAAAGGGCTCCAGTCCATACGCCGCTAAACGGGCGCTTCCGCTTTTCTTACAATTATACTTTGAAAGTGGATTAAAAGGAAAGAATGTCCAAAATTAACCTAAATTTATTTTTAACAGGATAGGAAAGTGATATACTTAATATATTGATTATTCTGAAAAAAGAGGAGGTTTTCCAATTTGAATTTTTACAAAGATGATTTGCAGTTTCAATCCTTGCTTAAAGAGTTACTCGATCAACCCTTTTTTGAATATGCAGACAAGGAGCTAACTGTCTTTGGGGAGAAATGTGCATCTGATATCGATGATCGGGCAAGGTTTACGGACCGGGAAGGACAGCCGCGCTTAAACAAATATGATGCCTATGGTGAAGATATTTCTGAAGTATGGGTGAACGCAGGCTACAGAAGAACCGTTGAAGAAACTTACAATACCGGAATAGTTGGTTATGTTCATAAAGAAATTCCAGCGCTCGGGGAAAAAGGAAATTACATTTATTCTTATGCACAAGGGTATTTGCTCTCGCAAACAGAGCCTGGATTTTACTGTCCAGTCACATTGTCGATGGCTACAGCTTATTTACTAAACCAATATGCTTCTAAAGAAATGAAGGAGCGATTTTTGCCGCATGTCCTCTCAACAGGTGAAGTTCCACACTATGAGGGTGCGACATTTTTAACAGAGCGTCAAGGAGGCTCCGATGTCGGTGCGAATGAGACGAAGGCTGTTGAAGAAGGGGATCATTTCAAACTCTATGGAGAAAAGTACTTTGCCTCCAATGCCGGTATGTGCGGGGTCGCTATGGTTTTAGCGCGGAAAGAAGGTGCACCATCAGGAACGAAGGGACTGACTCTATTTGCAGTGCCATGGCGAAACCAGGACGAAACATTTAATGGTATTCGTATTCGCCGTTTAAAAGATAAACTCGGTGTCAGGGCAGTCCCTTCTGCTGAGGTGGAATTTGATGGCGCAGATGCATTTGTTGTGGGCGATCCAGCGAAAGGTTTTTACTATATGATGGAAGCTCTAAATCTATCAAGAGTCTGCAATGCCGTTGCCTCATTAGGAATTATGAGAAGAGCCTATCATGAAGCAAAGGAATATGCTTTAAAAAGGGATGCGTTCGGAAGTAAGCTCGCAAACTATCCCATGGTCAAGGACACGCTGACACGGCTTGCGGTTAAGCTGGAAATTGAAACCCGCACCGTTTTTACTTATATTCCTTTATTTGAGCGGGTCATGAATAATCAAGCAAGTCAAAAGGAGGCCATTCTCAATCGTCTCTACATCGCCCTCTTGAAAAAAGAAACGGCAGAACAAGCGATTCATTATGCACATGAAGCGATAGAAATGCACGGTGGAAATGGTTATATCGAAGACTTCGTCACCCCTAGACTGTTACGGGATGCCCAGGTACTGACTGTTTGGGAAGGAACGGCCAATATTCTCGGATTAGAGGTTCTGCGTTTAATCGAGAAATATAAGGCAGAAGAGCTGTTTTTAGAAGAGATGAGTCAACGCTTACGGGGAGTTGCCCATTTGCCATCCGAATGGACTTATTTGGTTGAAAATAAATTAATTCAATTGCAGAACCTATCGAAATCATTACGTACGGCATCTGCAGACCATAAAACCTTTCACTCGAAAAAGGCGGCTGAACTTATGGTAAAAATTTTTGAGAGTATTGTCGCGCTTGAACAGGCAGCAAGCGGTGACCGCCGTGCCATCATGGTAATGGAGGTATTTTTAGAGGAAACATGGAAGTCTTCTTACTTGTTCAATGAAGAAATGAGGACAGTCGAATACTTTTCGGAAATTGTTTTGAATTCGAAGAGTGAAAAACCTTTATCAGTCAGATAAGTGAACTCTATGAAGCTTGCCATTTCATGGTGGGCTTATTTTTATAGTTTGATTTGATCAATATATATCCATTAATATCCAGCAAATGTCGTGAGTTTCGTAAAACATGTAATAAGAGTCTGAAAATATGAAGTAAGTTTCGTAAAATATGTAATAAGTACTGTAAAATATGTAGTAAGTGTCATTAATTATGTTCCTTTGTCTCCAAAATGAAATACAAATGACATCCTTTTAAAAAATTGCTCTGGTAGAATCGTATAATTAGGACTTATAATCAGAAAATCCGTCGAATAGTATATAGAATAATTAGGCCTCTTTTCCATATGAATGACAGAGAGTGGTGTAATTGGAGGGAAAGATATGACATTAGAGACGCAATTAAAACAGAAAACGTATTATGAAATGTTCATTAATGAACATGAAAATATTCATCCGATCCAGGTGCTTGGTGAACTGTTTCAGGAGGAAGCGCTAAAGGACCTGCCTGATTTATCATCTATTCGCTTTGCACAGGGGGAAGTGTACTTCCATCATAAAGATTATGAGGCTGCCATTTTTAAATGGGAGAATATTATCAATGAACTTGAACCCTGGGCAAAGAAAAATACTGCGGATGCATATTATGAGTTAGGTTTATTATCGACTGCTGAAGACCTTTATTGTGCAATTCAAACCAATAATCTCACCCTAAATACGGAAGTGGCCTTACAGTTATTTTCGTTGTATATAGAGCGAGGAAAGCTCGACTTGGCCTTGTCGGTGATTAAAAAAACAATTGCTGCAAACCCGGATTATCCAAACGTAACGGAAATCGCCCGTTCTTTTTTTGAAGAGCAGCAGGATTGGAATCATGCGATTGAACTAGCAGTAAACGAGGCAAAACGGACGGAATCATTAGACTGGTACGATATGATCATTACCTATGTGGAAAATGGTGTGGCTAGAAGTCATGCGCCGAGTTATTTTTCACAAGCTTTACTTGAAGTGTTTAGCCTGAATAAACAAAAATTCGAGAAGCTTATTTCCGCTCTTTGGAACAGCTATAAGAATGTGGAATCGTATTTTACTTGGATCAGAGAAATGAACCATTTGTTATTAAACCTTGATATCAGTCGGGATAAAAACTTATCTGTACTTTCAAGCCTCCATAAGGAAGCGTTTTTCAACTTAATTGATGGAAGGTATTTCATTAAAAGTCTGCAGGATTTTATTCCAGACTTACTGACAAATTGGTTACGACTTGCCGATCGTAAAGATACCGTGCTTGCAGCAGCTGCCGTGCTCTCATGGAATGAGCTTTTTCCAGCAAGCATAAGTATGTCTATCGTTAGTGAGGCTGAAAAACTGATCAGCATTACGGAAACTGATATGGACGAATTAGAGGAGTGCCTGACACTATTTGATGCTATTACGAATTGGGCACAATCAAATGAGATGGGCGAGAATAATCGAGTAAAATGGATTGTCGAGCAATTAGTCGATTTTGACTCACAGCATCTTCTAATTACCGGGTTGAGCGGAAGTGGTAAATCAACCTTTGTTAATTTGGTTCTAGGAGAAGATTTACAGGACAGCCCAACCTCTTCGGTGGTCATGTTTAAGGATTCCAAGGAAGAAGAAATCATAGAAATTACTGATCGAGAGATGACTCGTTTATCTGGTTTTTCTGATTTTCAAGAACGAATGGACCGACGCCGTAATGCGTTAGAATCTATGATTGAATTTAGGCGTCCGAACGCCTTTTTACAGGAAAATAAGGTCGCTTTAATTGATACCCCTGGCCTAAAAGGAAACTATAATGATTCCTATGAAGTATTGAAGAATCTGCAATTAGCAGATACCGTCCTCTTTGTGCTCGATGCAAATGCACCGTTTACGGATAAAGAAAGAGCAGTGCTTGCAAAGATTCAAGAGTTAGCTCCTGATATTCCAGTTCATTTTCTATTGAGTAAGACCGATACGCTTGTAAATGAGCAGGAAGCGATAAGAGTTTTCGATGAAACTAGGGCGAGGATTCAATCCTATTTACCGGATGCTTTCGTGTTTGCTTTTTCATCGCAATATGAAAGCAGTCAGCAGCTTAAGGACTTAAAAGAGTTTATCCAATCCATTAAAAACATGAGAAACATTGAAGATAAGCGGTTGGCAAAGCTGTTGTTCTATATTCGGACCACGATTGCCAGCCTTATGCAAAAACGGATCGATGTTGAAAATCAATTAGTAGAATCCGTACGTTGGAATGAAGAAATGCTGCAGAAGTTAACTGGGGCCGTAAATCAACTGAAGGATACGGAGACTCAAAAAACAAAAGCAGTGGTGCAGTCCTACCGTGCCATCAAAGATTCTATTGAAAAGGATATATCAGAGTCTGTTCCAAAGATGCTTCAAGAGTGTTCCTCTTTCATTAAAGAAGACAGTAATTTTAGCAAGATTCACTTAGAACTTAATGATGAGATGAACAAGAGACTGGAAGAGTACCTAGATCAGACGGTCATGCCAAAATATTACCGCTTGCTCCAGGAATGGATCGAGGGAAGCAAAGAGGAGTTCGTGCAAGGTCAGGAATTCTTGAATGAAATAGGTGAAGGCTTTAATCACATGTATGGGGAAGAACGCCTCAGCCTTGATTGCGATTTTAAAGTGCTCGATGATTGGCACCGTGATACTGATCGGATGACAAGTCGCTTTCAGCTGGAAACTGTCAATATTCTGCTGCGCAGAACCCCGTCTCAATTTTTATTAAAAAGCGCTGGTAAGCTGTTTGGTGCCATGACACAAAATAAAGCACTGCTTTTTAACAAATACAAATCATTTGTAGAAAATGAGGAGTATATCGAAGCGATTTCTGCCGTCAAGCAACAGTTTTTTCAGCAATTTGAGCTGTTTGAAAAATCACTGGAGCGAGATGTTACCCTATTTTTCAAGAGTCCATTGAATCTGTTAAATCGTTCAGTGGAGGAAGCAAGATTAGGAATTCAGTCAAACCAAGAAATGCTTACGAATATGAATACCAATCCAGAAATGTTCCGCGATCCGTTAACATTGTTTGAAGTTAGATTGCGTCAGTTTGAGTGGATGACGGTGGCAGGAAAAGGTATGCAAACCGTCTATTAATATTTGAAAAAGGAAGGTGTCCGAGGCATCTTCCTTTTTTATGAATTTGCGTTGCCCAAATGTCAAAAAAATGGTAGCCTATGGGTAATCTGTTTTGAAGGAGGGAAAACGAGTGATTAAAGTAACGGGTGCACAAACAGAGGCTTGTGTTTTTTCGAACTATCCTCAGGAAACAGCCCTAGAGCAAATCCAAGAGCTATGCAATCAAGCTTTTTTAAAGGATACAAAGATTAGTATTATGCCAGACTATCACGCCGGTAAAGGTTGTGTGATTGGAACAACCATTCAGCTAAAGGATAAGGTCGTCCCCAATCTAGTGGGTGTAGATGTCGGCTGCGGCGTGTTAACCGTCAAACTTCAGGATCAAAAAATTGATTTTAATAAACTTGATCAAGTGATCCGTACGTATGTCCCGAGTGGGCAGGAGCTTCATACAGAGGAGACAGTCGGGTTTATTACTACGAGTTTTCCCACCATTCAAGAATTTAAAGCAGAACACATATTGAGTGAAAATAGAAGCCTTTATAGCTTAGGTACATTAGGCGGAGGGAACCATTTTATTGAGGTCTCTGTGGATACCGATGGCTATCACTATTTAACCATACACACTGGCAGCCGCTATGTTGGGGCGAAGATTGCCACCTACTATCAAAAGGTAGCAATCTCAAAACTTCGTCAGCAGGATTTAACTGATATCATTGACCAATTAAAGGCAGAAGGACGTCAAAAAGAAATCGAAGCAATGATTAAAAGCTATAAAGAAAAGAATCCCGTTATTCCGAATGATTTAGCATATTTGGAAGGCGAGGATTTTCATAACTATATGCATGATATGAAGTTGGCTCAAGCATTTGCAAAAGCTAACCGCGAAGAAATTGCAAGAGCGATCACGGAAAATATAGGACTAGAGGAGCAGGACCGCTTCGATACGGTACACAATTATATCGACACGGAGAACCTGATTTTACGAAAAGGGGCCGTGTCCGCGCAAAACGGCGAACGTCTTATTATTCCGATTAATATGAGAGACGGGTCGATTCTAGCAGTCGGTAAAGGGAACGATGAATGGAATTATTCTGCTCCGCATGGTGCGGGTCGCGTATTGAGCCGGACGAAAGCAATGAAAACTCTCAATATGAACGATTTTCATAAAACAATGGAGGGCGTGTGGACGACGTCTGTTTCGGAAGAAACCTTAGATGAAGCGCCAATGGCCTATAAGTCAATGAATGAAATTTTAGAAAAGGTAGAAGAAACTGTTGAGATTGCAGGTTTCATTAAACCGGTTTATAACTTTAAAGCTAGTGAAAAGTACACACCTGGAAGGTTTAAAAAGTGATAGATTGGCAGAGGGAGACTGTAAAGGTCTCTCTTTTTTATGTGAATCTTGGAGGAATGGTCTTTTTTATAGGAAGATTGCGGGGCTTTTCTTGGGAAATATGGAAAATAATCATAATGAATTGAACGGGTGGGGATTGAAAAAATGGACGGACAAATCCTCCTTACCAGCAAGCCATACGAAAAAACAATTTTTACAGTTAAACTAACAAGAAATACCTTTTAAATAAAAAAGGGTGCCTCAAAACTTGAGGCACCCTATACAAATTCTAAGAGGCAAACGCTGCAATAATGATGCCCATGATCGTAAGGGAGAAGATGTGATATCCCGCACTTATGAAAAACAATGTGTACTTTCTTGATTCAAAAAAAGTCGGCGATAACTCGCGAAAGGCTGCAACTAGACCAACAAGAAACCCAATGAATGCACCCTCAAGAATCGTGACATTATCTAATAAATGTATAAATAAAGAGAGAATTATAGCTGTGATGATGCCACCAAGAGTAGTTAATGCATACCCGACGTTGGCCCCTTTTGGATCGATATCCTCCATTTTCTTCCCAAGAGCCTTCACCCATATGTTTGAAAAAAGAAGCGGTGAGTACCAAAGTGCTCCGATTACCATGTTTGCCACAACTGCTAAAATAGTAGCTATGATACTTATATCTGTAAAATTCATCCCATATGCCCCTTTTATTTTCTATGTGTTTGGTGAATTATACCATATCAGACCAAGCTATAAAAAGGACAACTCCATTTTGGGGTATTTCTATTGTGATATGCTGCTTGAAAGTACTCCTTTATTAATATCCTTTTGAAAAATTAACAAGATTAATCGATGGGATATGACCAGAAAGATATTCTTTTAAGTTAGGGATCAAGATGTTTTCAATGACCCGCTGATTATAGTGATCGGTTGACCCAGATGTGTGTGGGGTGACGATTACATTTTCCATCTCCCATAACGGACTTTCCGGACTCAACGGTTCTGTTTCAAACACATCGAGTCCTGCTCCAGCGATTGTTCCTTCCTTTAATGCCTGGATAAGGTCAGCTTCCACGACAATCTCCCCTCGACCGATATTCATAAAGAATGCGGATGTCTTCATTTGCTTAAATTGTTCTGCGCCAAACATTTGATTCGTTTCCTTGGTGAGCGGTAATGTAACCACAACATAATCACATTGTGGGAGCAGCTGATCTAATTGGTCTGGAGTATACATTTCATCCACATAGTCCTCTGGCTTTCCAGAGTGCCTGACACCAAGGACGTGCATGCCAAATGCTTTAGCGATTTTCGCTGTTTCTTTCCCAATGGTACCGACGCCGATAATGCCAATGGTTTTTTCATGTATTTCTAGTCCCATATGGGCATGATGCCAAGTTTTCTTCTGTTGGTTTTTAACATAGGTATGGATTTTCCGTGTTAAGCCAAGCATTAATGCAAAAATTGTCTCAGAAATTGGATAGGCATGGACGCCATTAGCACTAGTCAAGTAAATGTTTCTAGAATTCATCTCTTCAAGCGGCAGGTAATCAACACCGGCACTCCATGATTGGAGCCACTTCAGCTTGGAATGTGGAGCGAGGCAGTATTCTTCTATCCCATTATGCCAGCCAGCGATGATTTCAGCGTCCTTTAGATGCTCTTGCCAAATATTTTTATCCTTGCCTACAATCAATTCCCAATCAGGAATCATCGCATTGATTTGTGTTATGTAATCTTGATCAATATTACGGGTGATAACCATTTTTTTCATAAGTAGGGATTCCTCCAATTTAACAATGTTTACTATATTTAATGATAACGGAAATCAAAAAAATTGATAAGGTTTTTGTTTACTAGTCGGACACTAATCCGAAGAAACCAGCCAATTTTATAAAACTATCTGGTATCCAAATATTCTTTTTCCATCTTCTGTGCTATTATTTAGAAATACGAAGTAAATATAAGTAAGCGGATCTTCAGTGTGAAGATTCTTTTTTATTGGAGTGAAGGGAGCGGATTGTTTGAAAGAGCGTTTGTGGACGAAGTCGTTTATTATGCTCATGGTGGGAAATCTGTTTGTGTTTATGTCTTTTCAAATGCTTATTCCCACACTACCGCCATATATAAAATCCATTGGGGCTTCGGGGCTGGAGATTGGCCTAGTGACGGCATTGTTTTCGATTGGCGCTGTCATTAGCCGGCCGTTTATCGGCTTTATGCTTGAGTATAGGCCTAGAAAGGCACTAGTTTTAATAGGAGCAATTATGCTTTTACTGGTCACGATTCTTTATCCAGTTTCACAGGTTGTGGTGATTTTTCTATTATTCCGTTTTGTCCATGGTCTTGCCTGGGGCTGGTCAACAACTGTAAATGGCACAGCGGCGGTTGATGTGATTCCAAATTCACGGCTCGGTGAAGGGATGGGCTATTTCGGACTTTCGATGACAATTGCATACATTATTGCCCCTAGTGTAGGAATATTTGTTTACAATATTACTTCTTTCACGAATCTAATTTATTTTTCAGCGATATTAGGGGTTATCTCGATCATTTTACTTACTGCTGTAAAGTATCAAACTCCTAAAGCAGTGATAAATACTAGAAAAGAAGAATTGAAATTTTCCTATCTAGGTTCACTGGTTGAAAAATCAAGTTGGTTTCCAGCATTTATCACGATTATCATCAATTTAGGTTACGGATCGGTGGTCACATTTATTGTCATTTTTGGTGAAGATCGTGGCATTGAGCAGATCTTTTTATTTTATATTTTTAATGCGGTGATGGCCACATTGGGCAGACCATTTGCAGGGAGATGGTTTGATGAAAAGGGCCCAATAGGACTTGTATTGTTCTGTACATTCGCTACATTTGTTGGCATATGGGTACTCTCTTTTGCACATTCCAGCTTATTTATTGCCATTTCAGGTGCATTATTCGGTATCGGATTCGGTTGCTTGATACCAACGCTGCAATCTTGGGCCTTACTCATGACACCTGCACATCGACGAGGTGTGGCCAACGGGATGATCTTTTCGTCGATTGATTTGGGGATTGGGCTAAGCGGTCTTATTTTTGGGTTGCTCGCCCAGTTTGTTGGGACGGCATCCATCTTTCGAATCGCTAGTCTTTTTCTCATAGCAGCTATTGTTTTAGTTGTAATAATGGAAAGAAGAAGACGAGCGTCATTACAAGAAGACGTGGTAGCAAAGGAAAAGGTCAGGACATCATATTAATGAGGTCCTGACCTTTTTATGTCTTAATCCAGCCTAGGAGCCATTTCATCTACAACTTTATATAACTGTTCAGTAATTGATCACTTTTCGGGCATAGATGTCCATACCTAAAACACATTCATTAAAGGTAAACAGTAAATGACCATTATTCTAGAGTTTTTCTCTTTGGCATAATACTTGCAAAAGAGAATCATAGGAAATCCTAATAGGAGGTATAAACAATGCAAATTCAAACTTGTCGTGCGATTGTTACCGGCGGTGCCTCAGGGCTTGGAGAGGCAACCATCCGTACCATTGTTCAAAACGGAGGAAAAGCGGTTATTTTTGACCAATCGGAAGAAAATGGTTTACGTCTCCAAAACGAACTTGGTGAAGCCGTTTTATTTTTAAAAGCAGATGTCACTATAGATGAAGACATTCAGGAAGCAGTTAGTAAAGCTGCTGCGTTTATGGGTGGAGTGAATACCGTAGTGAACTGTGCAGGGATTGGGATTGCAGAGAAAGTGCTCGGCAGGAATGGCGTGCATAATCTTTCACTTTTTTCAAAAGTCATTCAGGTGAATTTAATCGGTACTTTCAATGTAATTCGGATTGCTGCTGAGAAGATGACTAGTAATAAAGTGAATGAACAGGGTGAAAGAGGTGTGATTATTAATACTGCTTCTGTTGCGGCCTATGATGGACAAATTGGCCAGGCTGCCTATAGTGCCTCAAAAGGTGGAATTGTCGGAATGACCCTGCCGATTGCAAGAGAGCTTGCTCGCTACGGAATTCGTGTGATGACCATTGCTCCTGGACTTTTCCATACACCGATGTTTGATACCCTTCCACAAGAGGCGAAAGATTCGCTAGGAAATATGGTCCCGTTCCCTTCAAGGCTGGGATTCCCAAGTGAATACGCACAACTCGTTCAAAGTATCATCGAAAATCCAATGTTAAATGGAGAAACAATTAGGCTTGATGGGGCAATAAGAATGCAGCCGAAATAAAGGTTAAGTTGGGGAAGGCACAAGCCTTCTCTTTTTGTTCGTATGGAATGATCAGAAGTATTGTTAAAATATTCAAAAATATCCCTCTTTTTTGTTACAATAAAGATATGAATAAAAGGGGGTAACGAAATGCTCCAAATTAAAGAGCGTATTACGCCAGTCGATTGTATAGTTACTGAAAATACGACACTAGTTGAAGCCATCGATCTGATGAACAAAAAGAAGTGGAACCTGCTTCCTGTATCGGATGTTGGTAGAAAACTAGTTGGCGTTTTTACCCGAAGCAGTTTGTTTCAAATGGTTTTGGATGAGAATCCCCTAACCACTCCTATCAAAAAATACATAAAAGCTCAGGTTGAAACACTGCCCATTAACACCCCATATGAAAAAATTGAATTGATTGTCAAAAACAGTCAGGTTGGCACCGGTGTGGTCATTGATGACCAGGAACATGTCGTTGGAATCCTTACGAAAACGGATATGGTCATGTCACTGCTGCAAACCTCACAAGAGTTAAAAACAGTAAAAACCTTAAAAAGGACATTAGAAACAGCTTTAGACCATGCCTATGACGGGATTGTCATGACGGATGAAAAGAAAAACATCCAGATGGTCAGTCCTCCTCTACTCGAATTATTTAATCTTCAACTGGAAGCAGTTCTATATCATCCCGTTGCGAAAGTATTACCGGAACTACAATTAGACAATGTTTATCAATCAGAAACGGCTGAGGTTAGCGAATTTCTAGAAATCAATGGTATTAAATATATCGTCCACCGAATTCCTATTCAAGAGAATGGAAGAATCATTGGAGCCATTGGCAAGGTCGTGTTCAGACAATTAAATGAGGTCAGCGAGTTATTCAAAAAGTTACAGAAAGCGGAAAATAAAGCGAGTTTTTATCATCAGCAATTTCAGAAGTCAGAGTCAGCCAGGTTTACCTGGGATCACCTATTAACAGTTGATCCATATATGGATAAGTTGAAAAAAAGTGCGGCCAAAGCAGCAAAAGGAAGGTCAACTATTCTTATCCGTGGTGAAAGTGGTACAGGTAAAGAATTGTTTGCTCAAGCGATTCATAATAGCAGTGCAAGAAATATAGGGAAGTTTATTGTGGTGAATTGTGCAGCGATACCAGAGGATTTGCTAGAATCAGAGTTTTTTGGCTATGACGAAGGGGCCTTTACGGGGGCCAGGCAAAAAGGCAAACTTGGAAAGTTTGATTTAGCTAATGGCGGAACGCTCTTCCTTGATGAGGTAGGGGACATGTCACTCTCATTGCAAGCCAAGCTGCTGCGCGTGCTTCAGGAAAGAGAGTTCTACCGGGTTGGCGGTACGGTAAGAATACAAGTTGATGTCAGAATCATTGCTGCCACCAATCGAAATCTTGAAGAAATGGTCCAAGAGGGTCTTTTTAGAGAGGATTTATATTATCGTCTCAATGTTATTTCATTAAATGTCCCGCCACTCCGCAATCGACTTTATGAGACAGATCATTTGATTGGGCGGTTCATGATTGAATTGAATCAAATTTTAGGCACTAGCATTACTGGTATCGAAGATAGGGCAAGAGGAGCGATGTTAGATTACGACTGGCCTGGAAATGTCCGTGAACTGCGAAATGTCATGGAACGGGCCATGACATTTGCGGAAAATGGGAAAATTAGATTGGAGGATCTTCCCGATTATTTAGTGAAGCAGGTTTCCGTTGTAGAGCCTTCTTTAAATGTATCACTTGTCGAAAACGCAGAACTTGTAGCGATTAAAAAGGCATTAGTTCAAGTGCAAGGGAATAAAGTAAAAGCGGCTAGATTACTAGGAATCAGCCGATCCGGTTTATATGAAAAAATCAAAAAATACAAACTGCCGACCTAGGGTGAAGAGTGTCCAAAAAATGGACACCTTTTTGTGTTTTGTGTTTGCTTGAAAAACATATCGTCATTTAAGGCTGCTGCTTTTCGGGCTGATAGCCTATGTATTGTTTTTTTTTTTGAATACTGGCACAAAAATTGCATGAATATTGAGGGAAGTCTTTTTGAAGGAGGATCCTTATATGAATATCGGAAGCCTTTTAGCGCAAAATTCCCGCAAGTTTCCCGAATTATTAGCCATCGAATGTGAAGGCAGGAGCTATACGTATCGCCAATTTAATGAAGAAGTAAATAGGCTTGCAAACGGCTTATTGGTCCAGGGGGTAAATAAGGGTGACAAGCTGGCATTGATGATGAAGAATTCCGATCACTTTGTCTTTACGTTTTTTGCCGCTGCCAAAATTGGGGCGGTTGCCGTACCTGTTAACTTTCGTCTAACTGCATCAGAGGTTCACTACATTTTAGACCAGTCCGATACGTCTTTAGTTGTGTGTGACAAGGAGTTTGAACAAATAATCGCAACGGCCAAACAAGGCACGGAAACTCGGTTGGTCATTACCGTTGGTGACCCAGAAACAACTGGATACCATTCGTATGAAAGGATTTTATCCAATAATCTAAATGAGCCGGATGTTGAGGTTTCCGAGCAGGATAATTTAGAAATTCTCTACACATCGGGTACAACCGGCCGACCGAAGGGAGCTCTGTTTGATCATAGTCAAATTTTTAAAGTAGGGATTGCTGTTGTTATTAATATGGGGATTAGACAGCATGAACGAATTCTTCACCTCGCACCACTGTTCCACTCAGCCCAATTAAACTTATTCCTTATTTCTGGGGTGGCACTTGGTGCTACTCATATTATTCATCGTGACTTTCATCCAGTTAAAACACTCCAAGCGATTCAAGAACATAAAATTACCCATCTTTTTGCGGTTCCAGCTATGTATAACTTTCTACTCCAAGTTCCCAATGCAGCAGATTATGATTTATCTTCTATTAAAAGAGTCGGATACGGGGCAGCCCCAATGGCACCGGAACATGTCAAAAAAACCATTCAACTCTTTAAAACCGATCAGGTTTACAATCTTTGCGGTCTGACTGAAGCAGGGCCTGGAGGAATTCTCCTCGATCCAGAAGGACATAAACACCACCTTGGCAAGGGGGGGAAACCTATTTTCTTGACGGAAACAAGGGTTGTCAATGAAGAAGGTAATGATGTATTACCTGGAGTGATCGGTGAATTTATTGTTCGCAGTGACATGGTGATGAAGGAATATTATAAAAAGCCGGAAGAAACGAAGAGCACCTTGAAAAATGGCTGGCTCTATACCGGAGACTTAGCGACGATTGATGAAGATGGTTATACCACGTTAGTTGATCGTAAAAAAGACATGATTATATCAGGCGGAGAAAATGTTTACTCCGTTGAGGTTGAAGGTATTCTTTTTGAACATCCGGACGTCCTCGATGCGGCTATTATTGGTTTGCCCGATGAGGTTTGGGGAGAGGCAGTCTGTGCGATTATTGTGCCAAAGGAAGGTGCAGTGATAGATGAGATGGAATTGAAGAACTTCTGTCGTCAAAAACTAGCAGGCTATAAAGTTCCAAGGCGAATTTTTATAGAAGAGCAGCTGCCGAGGAACGCTTCTGGAAAAGTATTGAAGTACCAGCTTCGTCAGAAAATGAGAGAGGTGGTAAGCGGTAAATTGGACTAAGAAAATCAAAATTGGTAATCGATTTCCAGTAAATGTCGTAAAAATCGTGAAATAGGTAGTAAGTGCCCAATAATATGTAGTGAGTATCCGAAAATATGTCATAAGAGCCCAATAATATGTAGTAAGAAGAAGAATTATAAAAAAAACCAAATAGAAAGCGCTTCCACTTGAAAGTGAGGTAATTTAACATGAAACATCCATACTTAAATGAGGATCATGAAATTTTTCGCAAGTCATTGAGAAAGTTTTTGGACAAAGAAGCATATCCCTTTTATGAGCAGTGGGAGGAGGACCGGATGATTCCGCGTTCCTTCTGGAAGAAGATGGGGGAGCAGGGGTTTCTTTGCCCTGATATAGATGAAAAATATGGCGGCAGTGAGGTCGATTGGGGATTCGCGGTTGTCATAAATGAAGAGTTGGAACGAGTGGGCTCAGGCTTAATTGGGATTGGCCTCCACAATGACATTGTCGTCCCTTACATCACTGCTTATGGGACAGAAGAGCAAAAGCAGCACTGGCTTCCGAAATGTGTTACCGGTGAAATTATTACAGCGATTGCCATGACAGAACCGGGCACAGGATCTGACCTGGCAAACATCAAAACAACGGCAAAATTGGATGGAGACCACTATATTGTTAATGGACAAAAGACATTCATTACCAATGGGATTCAATCCGACCTCATCGTTGTTGCTGTTAAAACGGACCTAAATGCGGTACCAAAGCATAAAGGTGTTAGCCTCCTCGTCATCGAGAGAGATGCCCCTGGTTTTTCACGTGGAAGAAAGTTAAACAAAGTCGGGCTCCATTGCCAGGATACAGCGGAATTAATCTTTGAAGATTGCCGTGTACCGAAAGAAAACCTGCTGGGGGAGGAAGGTAATGGTTTCCTTTATTTGATGGAAAAACTCCAACAAGAACGGCTTCTTGTCGCAATTGGGGCGCAAACTGCCTCGGAAGTCATGCTCAAAATGACGATTGACTATGTAAAAAGCAGAGAAGCGTTCGGAAAACCAGTCAGCCAGTTTCAAAACACCCAGTTTAAAATTGTGGAAATGGCAACCGATATTGAAATGGGCAGAGCTTTTTTGGATCAGTTAATTGCCGAGCATATTGAAGGGAAAAACGTAGTAACGAAGGTCTCAATGGCGAAATTTAAGCTAACCGATATCGCCAAGAAGATTGCTGGAGAGTGTATGCAGCTCCATGGCGGCTATGGATATATGGAAGAATACGAGATTGCGAGACGATTCCGTGATATTCCTGTTTCCAGCATTTACGCTGGAACCAACGAAATTATGAAAACGATTATTGCGAAAAATCTAGGATTATAGAGAGGAAGATGACTATGCGTGAAGTAGTAATTGTTGAAGGAGTACGTACACCAGTAGGAAGAAGAAATGGCGTGTTAAAGGATATCCGTCCGGATGATTTGTCGGCCCTAACATTAAAGGAACTAGTCACTCGAGCAGGGATCGACCCAGCGCTTGTGGAGGACGTTATTTGGGGATGTGTTACCCAAGCGGGTGAGCAAGCAGGTGATATAGCAAGAGTTGCTGCATTAATTGCCGGATTCCCAATCGAAGTCCCGGGGACAACAATTGACCGCCAATGCGGCTCAAGTCAACAAGCTGTGCATTTCGCTGCTCAAGCGATCCTTGCTGGTGATATGGACGTGGTGATTGCCGGCGGCGTTGAAAGCATGTCTCGTGTTCCGATGGGCTCCAACTACAAAGGTGCTGAGGAACCTTTTAGTCCAAATTTAAGGTCAAAGTACGAAATGATTCATCAAGGATTGTCGGCCGAGCGGATTGCGGAAAACTATGGCTTTACCCGTGAAGTGCTGGATCAATTTTCACTTGAAAGTCATCAAAAAGCACTCAAGGCACAGGAGGAAGGTTATTTTTCAAGAGAAATTTACCCAATCGAGGTAAAGCTTCCTGACGGTACAACAACTGTCATCAAGGATGATTCTGGTCCGAGAAAAGGAACATCTATAGAAGCATTGGCAGGTCTCCGCACTTCCTTTAAAGAAGATGGAGTGATTCATGCCGGAAACTCCAGCCAAATAAGCGACGGGGCAGCTGCTTTATTACTAATGTCGCGCGAAAAAGCAGAAGAACTTGGTCTAAAACCGCGCTTCCGTGTTCACACACGCGTGGTGGTTGGTTCGGATCCAACTTTGATGCTGACAGGACCAATTCCGGCTACACAAAAGGCACTAGAAAAGTCTGGCTTATCCATCGATGATATTGATGTGTTTGAAGTCAATGAAGCCTTTGCCTCTGTTCCGCTAGCTTGGCTGAAGGAGACGGGAGCAGACCCAGCGAAACTAAACCCAAATGGCGGAGCGATTGCCCTTGGTCATCCGCTTGGCGGCAGCGGGGCGCGTTTAATGGTGACAATGATGCACGAACTTGAGCGGACAGGTAGGCGCTACGGATTGCAAACCATGTGCGAAGGCCACGGAATGGCAAATGCGACGATTATTGAGCGTTTAAACTAAGAGTTGGAGGCGATTCAATGAGCACAACAATCGGGAAAATCTTTGACTTAACGGTGAAAAAGTATCCGAACAAACAAGCGATTTACGATGTCAGAAAAAATGTCCGGTTTACTTATAAGGAATGGAGTGAACAAGTGAACCGGCTCGCCAATTCCCTATTAAAAGAAGGCGTTCAAAAAGGCGATCGTGTTTCCACCTTCATGTTTAATACCGAAGAATTAGGGACAGCTTTTTTCGCCTGTGCGAAAATCGGTGCGATTTTCAATCCGATTAATTTTCGCTTGATGCAAGAAGAAGTTGCCTATATTCTTTCTGATGCCACCCCAAAGGTTGTTCTTTTTGAAAAAGCATTGGAACCTGTTATATCAGCGATCGCCAATCGCTTCGACAAGACCTCCTTCTGGTTTATTGATGACGAGGCCCCCGCGTATGCTGCTAGTTATCAGGAAAAACTGGCCGCTTCATCAACCGAGGGCGTTCAGGTGGACGTAAAGGAAACCGATCTATATGCGTTTATCTATACCAGCGGGACAACGGGAAGGCCGAAAGGAGTCATGCACACCCACCGCAATATGGTAGACCAAAGTGTATTCTGTATTGCCTCATGCAAACTTAGAGCGGAAGACGTTGGTCTCGTAACTGCACCAATGTTTCATTGCGCTGAACTCCATTGTGCGTTCCTGCCAAGGATTCATGCAGGAGCAAGTAATGTCATTTTGCATCAATTCAATCCAAAGGCGATCCTCCCATTGATCGAACAAGAAAAAATCACGAAATTCTTTGCAGCGCCAACCATGTGGAACATGCTCCTACAAGAGGACCAAAGCAAATATGATCTATCCAGTCTGGAGCTTGGTTTATATGGTGCGGCGCCAATGGCCCCATCACTCGTTCATGCACTCCATGACAGCCTAGGAATCTCATTAATTCAAGCCTATGGAATGACCGAAATGGGCCCAGCCATTACTTTTCTATCAGAAACGGACCAACTGAGGAAAGCAGGTTCGGCAGGGCAAGCAGCCTTGAGTCATGATATTAGGGTTGTTCGCACTAGAGAAGACGGCCCCTCGGAACCTGATGATGTCGTTCCAGTCGGTGAAACCGGAGAGATAATTGTTCAAGGACCATGTATGATGGCCGGCTATTTTAACCGCGAAGAAGCGACAGAAAAAGCATTGTATAAAGGTTGGTACCATTCCGGAGACATTGGTTACCTCGATAATGAGGGGTACCTTTATGTCAATGACCGTGTCGATGACATGATTATCAGTGGCGGCGAAAATATCTATCCAAGGGAAGTCGAAGACCTCTTACATGCCCACCCAGGTGTCCTTGACGTGGCAGTAGTTGGCCAGCCAAATGACCGGTGGGGTGAGACTGTAACTGCCTTCGTGGTAAAAAAGGATCCGAAAGTAACTGACGAAGAACTGGATATACACTGCAAAAACAGCAATCAGCTTGCCAATTACAAACGCCCGAGAAAATACATTTTCTGTGAAGCGCTGCCTCGAAATGCCAGTGGGAAAATCATGAAATTTGTCTTGAGAAAACAACTTGGGGAGTTATTTACCCCAGGTACTACAAATTCATAAAAGAGGGTCCTTACTATGTTAAAAGGTATAAAAGTCATTGATTTCACGAACTACTTGCCAGGTCCTTTCGCAACCCTACGATTGGCCGAATTGGGTGCGGAGATTATTAAGGTGGAGCCTCCTGAAGGAGATCCTGCCAGGCATACGGGGATTTCAAAGCAGGGAAACGGGCTTGTTTTTTTAGCTAACAACCGTCAGAAAAAAAGCATCACTCTTAACTTGAAGGAGCAAGAAGGAATTGACACTGCCCGGAAATTAATTGCAAACGCGGATGTGGTTCTCGAAAGTTTTAGACCAGGTGTCATGGAGAAGCTTGGGTTAGGATATGAGGCGGTTCAACAGGTAAAATCTGATATCGTCTACTGCTCTATATCAGGATATGGACAAAAGGGGTCGCTATGTAAACTGGGTAACCATGACCTCAATTATATGGCTTTAAGTGGGGTTTTAGCCCAATTCAAGGATAAGGCCGGCAAACCTGTCCATCCGTCGATTACGCTTGCCGATTATATAGGCGGTTTTGCGGCTAATGAACGGATATTGGCCGGACTCGTTTCGAGAGCCTTAACGGGAAAAGGGAGCTATCATTCTATTTCGATTACTGACCAACTGGTGTCATTATTGGGGAACCATGTCATGGTTGAGAAAGAAACCGGGGCGGGAACTGGCATTAATGTTCTTAATGGAAGCATTGTTTCATACGCCTTATATGAAACGATGGATGGACGTTACATGAGCATTGGCGCTCTCGAACCAAAGTTTTGGGATAATTTTTGCAGGGCTCATGGTCGTGAAGAATGGATTCAGTCGCACTTTTCCCAATCGGTGGAGTCCAATCCAATTTTTCAAGAAATCTCAGCACTTTTTAAGAGCAAAACCTTCTTTGAGTGGATTGAATTCGCCCAAAAGGTAGACTGCTGTATGGCTCCTGTCCTCGAGATAGGGGAATTAAACGAGAACCCTTACTTTCAAGAGAATGAGCTCATCTTTGCCTCTTCTTGGGGAGACTATCAAGTTAAAATGCACAGTGACTTAGAGCAGGAATCCATTGTCCCTCCACCTCATAAAAATGAGCATAAAGACGAGATATTGAATAATATTTTGATATAAAAGGAGAAGATAGACTGCCCGAGGATCATTTGGCAGTCTATTCTTTGTATAGATTGTAATAGCACCATACAATATGAAAACATTAATGTATAATAATGGTATAATTACATATTTAAGGGGAGGTTTTGGGTGATGGGCAGAACTGATATATTTGGTCTCGTTGCCATGATTCCAATTTTATTGTATTTAGTCATTCTTGTGTTTAGTATATATTTCATAGTAAGAACAATAAGGTTCATGAATGAAAAAACCAAATTAGACCAACAAAGAAATGAGAAGTTGGATGAACTGATTCAAACGATTAAAGTAAATAATAGGACAGAAGAGTAAATGAAATCATTTGAAAAAACTGTACCCCTTATTGTTAGATTAGTGTCCAACAATTCGGGTGCAGCTCAAAGACCTAAGCGTTTTCTTGTTAAATGATTTGTTTTAAGCTAAAGTCAACAAAGGACTCTGAACGAATGGTTTTTTCGTGAAAGGTTAAAAATGATGTAACCTGATTTGGGATCACGATACATCTCATCCCTGCTTCAATTGCTGCTAAGGCTCCATTAAGTGAATCTTCAATTGCTAGTGCCTCTTG
The DNA here is from genome assembly GCF_041106275.1 of Neobacillus sp. BF23-41. Lineage (NCBI taxonomy): Bacteria > Bacillati > Bacillota > Bacilli > Caryophanales > Bacillaceae > Neobacillus > Neobacillus sp. BF23-41. The sequence continues at coordinate 69,185 of NZ_JBGBPR010000002.1, read as the reverse complement.
CGGCTCTACCTGCAACTCCTCTAAGGCCTTTAGATAAAGGGCAGGATCAGGTTTAACTTTTACTACATCTTCTCTTGTTTTAATTACCGAGAAATACTCCCAAAGCTGAAACTGTCTAAGGAACCCCTCGACCCATTCTCTCGATGAACTAGAGGCAAGCCCAATCATAAGCCTGAGCTCCCTAGCTTCCTCTAATTTTTCCGCAACTCCCTCACGCACTTCTAAAATTCCCTTTTTTTCTAAGAAGCGCTCATGTGCTAATTTATTTATTTTTTTCGAATCAACCTTCATTCCCGTTTGGGCCTCTAAGTATTGAAAAAATCCCTCATCTGTAGTTCCAATACATTTAGCAAATTCCTCTAGTGGCAATTCAATATTAAACTTCTCTTTTAACAATTCCTCAAATACTTGATACCAAATCGTCTCTGTATCAATAATCGTTCCATCAAAATCAAAAATAACAGCTTTAATTGTCATGGTCTCCTCCCATTCTAGTGCACCAATTTACTTCTAGGTAGTTTCATTATAAATTGAATCCCTGCGACTGTCGCAAATTTAACTAAAAGAATAGAAACAATTTACCAAAGGTTTACTTACTATTATTGATAAATGCTTTTTGAAAATCCAATTACAAGCAGTATAATAGAGTAAGAATATCATTAACTTAATAGGATCATCTATGTATTGAAAGGAGGAAAAATATTGTTTGAAAAAGCATTGCCATTACTAGAATCCCACTTCGGTTATAGCTCCTTCAGGACGGGCCAGGAGCAGGCAATCCGTTCTGTTTTATCTGGTGAAAACACAATTACTGTTATGCCAACGGGTGGCGGGAAATCCATCTGTTATCAAATTCCTGCACTTGTCCTTCCCGGTACCACGATTGTCATTTCCCCACTGATTTCTTTAATGAAGGACCAGGTTGATGCCCTCATTCAAGTCGGTATTCCGGCAACATTTATCAATAGTTCGTTAAGTTTTGGCGAGGCAAATAGGCGAATGATAGAAGCGGGCGAAGGAAAATATAAGCTTCTGTACATAGCGCCTGAGCGTTTGGAATCACGTGAATTTCTTGAAGATCTTTACAGCATGGACATTCCATTAGTAGCCGTGGATGAGGCCCACTGTATTTCGCAATGGGGACATGATTTTCGGCCAAGCTATCGCCATATTCAACAACTAATTAATAGCTTGCCGCAAAGGCCAATTGTATTAGCCCTTACTGCTACAGCTACACCAAAAGTACGTGAGGATATTTGCGATTTATTAAACATTGATGAAGAGAATACGATTATTACCGGATTCGAGCGGGAAAATCTGTCCTTTACGGTTATCAAGGGCCAGGATCGGGACAAGTTTATTAAAGACTATTTGAAAAAGAATGATAAAGAAGCAGGCATTATCTATGCAGCAACAAGAAAGAATGTCGACCAAATTTATGAGAAATTACTGAAAGCGAATATTAAGGCGGCCCGCTATCATGCGGGGATGGGCGATGTGGAGCGAAATCGTGAGCAGGAACGATTCTTAGAAGATAAAGCGACTGTGATGGTCGCCACCTCTGCTTTCGGAATGGGAATAGATAAATCTAATATTCGTTATGTGGTACATTATCAGCAGCCCAAAAATATGGAGAGTTATTATCAGGAAGCGGGCCGTGCGGGCAGGGATGGTTTGAAGAGTGAATGTATCATGCTTCATTCCTCACAGGATGTGCAAATTCAGCGTTTTTTAATTGATCAATCCAGTGATCGGAGCCGCATCACACAAGAATTAGCTAAACTCCAGCAAATGGTCGATTATTGCCATACCGAAAACTGTCTGCAAGAATTTATCTTAAAATATTTTGGTGAAACCGAAACAGAGCCTTGCGGCAGATGCGGCAACTGCTTGGATACGAGGACAAGCATCGATGTAACGAAGGAAGCCCAAATGGTGATGTCCTGCGTCATTCGGATGGGGCAGCGCTTTGGTAAAACGATCACAGCCCAAGTGTTAACAGGATCGAAAAATAAAAAAGTAACAGAAATGGGTTTTGACAGACTTCCAACCTATGGAATCATGAAGGATAGGAGTTCGAAGGATGTCAGCGACTTTATTGAATTCTTGATATCACAAGAATTGATCGCGATCGAGCAAGGGCAATTTCCAACCCTATTCGTTTCACCAAAAGGAAAAGATATTCTGTTAGGTAAAGAACAGGTCCATCGCCGTGAAACTGTACAGGTGAAACAAGTGGCCAAGGATGATCCATTGTTTGAAGTGTTAAGAGAAGTGCGGAAGCAGATTGCCGAATCAGAAAAAGTACCGCCATTTGTCATTTTTTCTGATGCTGCCTTAAAGGATATGTGTGCAAAGCTGCCGAAGTCTACGGAAGAATTTTTACAAGTTAGTGGAGTGGGAGAACTGAAACTTAAAAAATATGGCCTAGAATTTATTCGAGCCATCCGTACCTTCTGTGAAACTAATGTAGACTATCAAAGTGAGTTGGTACCTTTAGAGAAAGCTCCAAAGAAGCCCGCTAAAAAAGCTGGGGTAACCGATTCTCATTTGGAGACATTAAAATTACATCAGGGGAATATTTCGATTGCGGAAATTGCCGAGCAGCGGAATTTAGCAGTTAGCACGGTGGAAACCCACTTACTTCAATGTGCGCAACAAGGGTTAGAAGTTGATTTTTCAAAACATATTCCGGATGAATACATGCCGCTTCTAGAAAAAGCCTTGGCAGAAGCTGGACGGGAGCGCCTCAAACCAATCAAGGAATTGCTTCCCGAGGAAGTAAGCTATTTTATGATCAAAGCCTATGTTTATTTTATTAGCAAAAAGAAATAGATTGGCAAAAAGAAGGCATACATCAAAGAAATAATACAATTATCAATATTTTTAGAATATTCTTAATTGTTGTCGATATCCCTGTTATCTTGTTGATATTTCCCCGGGAATTTGTCGATATCACCTAATAAAAGAACAGGGCAGCATGTAAACTTAGCTGCCCTGTTCTTTATCATATTCATCTAAAAATGGCTTATTAGCATAATAGTACATCATCGCCATGAAAACAGCGCCGCCAATCAGGTTGCCAATCGTTACAGGTACTAGATTGTGAATCACTCCACCCCATGAAATCGTACCTGGATGGTTTAAAACTAAGGCAATGGCAAACGTACACATGTTAGCGATACTATGTTCATATCCGGAAATAAAGAAACAAAAAACAAACAGCATCATCGCAAACATCTTCGGTCCATCGCCTTTTAGACCCATCGGAAGAAAAAAGGCCATACAGACGAGCCAATTACATAGAATCGCTCGGAAAAATAGCTCGGTTGTTGGAACCTGCATTTTGATCTCGACAACATGGAGTAAAAAGCCGTTAACCTCTGAACTTTCATAAAGCCCAGTTGTAAAAATAATAAAGGCAAAGACCGCCGCCCCGAGAATATTTCCAGCATAACTGCAAACCCATAACTTCAAAACCTCTGTCCAGGTCATTTTCTTACGCAGCGCTGCATAAGTGTAATAAAACGTATTTCCGGTAAATAAATCGCCACCGCCATAAGCGATTAAAATGATAGCAGATCCGAAGGTAAGTGCCGCCATCGGATAGGCAAACGGGTTATCTTTAACATAAAAGAAATTCCCCGTTTTAAACGCTACAATGACGCCAAAGCCGATAAACATACTAGCAAGCGCCGCCCGTAAAATATAACGGAGGATGCTTTGCCGGAAAATTTTCATCTTTTTTAGGGCGAGTTTCTCGGCTTCACCTAAAGGCTGCATTTCCATGTTTGTCATAACCACCATTCACGAATAGATATTATCCGTTTATTTTTAATCGAAAAGGGCTTAGTTATGTATTATTGGGTAAATTTTTCATTATACAAGCTTAGTATAATAACATTTTATAAAACATAAACTTTTGTAATAGTTAAAAATAGCAATAACATCCGTAATTCAGTTATAATAGAGGAGTTTTTTGAAGACTGATTTTAAGGAGTCATTATGTCGACATTGAAAAAAATAACCCCATCGTATGATCCATGGGAAGCCTATTTAGATATCGAGCAATATGGAAAGCCTCAGTTAACCAATATCGAGTTCACCACAACAACACTTTGTAATATGCGCTGTGAGCATTGTGCGGTAGGCTATACACTCCAAACAAAGGATCCGCAGGCGATTCCTCTTGATTTGCTATTAAAAAGATTAGAGGAAATTCCAACATTACGTTCGATAAGCATTACCGGAGGAGAACCGATGTTATCCTTATCCTCGGTAAAAAATTATGTTGTACCGATTTTAAAATATGCCCATGAGCGCGGTGTACGGACGCAGATTAATTCCAATTTAACCCTAGATCTAGATCGTTATGGATTAATCGTGCCTTACTTAGATGTTTTACATATTTCGCATAACTGGGGGACCGTCGATGATTTTGTCGAGGGTGGCTTTGCCAGAATGGAACGGAAGCCTGAATATGAACAACGGGAAAAATATTTTAATAGAATGATAGAAAATAGTCGTGGACTGGTAAGAGCAGGGGTGATGGTATCGGCGGAAACGATGCTAAACAAGCGGACACTACCGTATTTAGAAAAAATTCACCGCCAAATTGTTGATGAAATGCTATGCCAGCGCCATGAAATACATCCAATGTACCCAAGTGATTTTGCTAGCAATCTCGAAAGATTATCACTTAATGAAATAAGAGAAGCAATCCATCACTTACTTGATGTCAGAGATGAAAATGTGTGGATGCTGTTTGGCACGCTCCCATTTTATGCATGCAGCGATAATCAAGAGGATTTAGCTCTTTTACAACGTTTATATAAAAGTAAAAATGTCACCGTCAGAAATGACCCTGATGGACGTTCGCGATTGAATGTAAATATTTTTAACGGAGATATTATTGTTACTGATTTCGGTGATACACCGCCACTAGGAAATATCCAGACTACAAATCTGTTACATGCATATGATACCTGGCAGTCGTCTGCCTTAGCAAAGGAATTAAGCTGTCATTGCCCGGCGGTTAAATGCCTTGGACCCAATATATTAGTTAAGAACAGTTATTATCAGGAAATGGACTTTATCAAGCGAGAAAACAGAATTAAGTAATAAAGCCAAAGTACTTTAAATGACATACATTTAAAGTGCTTTTCTTATTGGACCATTCTAATTCTAAATTGTCGTGTTAATGCGGAGAATACTAAATAAGGTTATTGTCTTTATCACTCTATAATTGAGTTTGATCTTGTATTTCTGTTATTATTTTTAAATGGAAGCTTTTATCTTTAATTTTAGCTAAAACAGCATTCTTTTTAAAATGTAATTATAACAAATTTTGGGGAAGTGTGTTTATACAATGAATACTCCGGATGAACCTAAATTGGAAGATGTTAATTCGAAAGAATTAGATCAATCTTCTCTTTCTCAAAGCATTCAATCATTTTTATCCAGTTTAGATAAAAATGGAGAATCACGGTTGCCACAACGTGCTTATCTAGCGACTCGACATGCCATACGAGATCTTCAACTTCCTCCCGGACAAACCGTATTAGAAAGGGAAATGGCTGATATCTTGGGTATGAGCAGAACGCCTGTCCGTGAAGCGCTCGTGCGTTTAGAGATGGAGGGATGGGTACGTCTCATACCTCGTCGTGGTTTTGTTGTGGCACCAATTGTAGCAGATGATTTACAACAAATTTATGAAGTTGTCGAAGGGCTCGACGGCATTGCATGTAGCCTTGCTACTAAGCGTGCCACATCTGCAGAATTAGACCAACTTGATTATTTGGTGGAGGAACAAGAAAAAGCATTAGAATTAGGCGATCTACTGTTATGGACGGACCTTGATGAGCAATTTCACCAAACAATTGTTGATTTAGCTCAAAATCCTCGTCTAAGAGGGATTATGGATAGTCAAACTGATCAACTATATCGTGCCCGATTATATACGATTAAGCTTCGACCTAAACCAACACCCTCCATAATGGATCACAAAGCCATCGTCACTGTTATGCGAACAGGTGAACCGGAAGCAGCTCGTATGATGCTACAATCCCATCGATATAGATCTCGTAATGAAATATTAGAGGCTATACGCACTATGCCAATATCATCTATTTAGGTAGTCACAAGATAGGTAATCTCTCCCTAGTTAAAAATACAATTTTAAAAAATAAAAAAGGCTGAAGAGATTTCAAGAAATCCTCTACAGCCTTTTTCATAAAATGTATTTTTTCTATTTAACATAATTGACTAGCTTACCGATATTCTCTACTTCAACAGATACGACGTCTCCTGATTTCATTGGACAACTACCAGCAGGTGAACCAGTAGCTAAAACATCACCTGGCTCCAGAGTCATAACCTTTGAAATCCAACTGATTAGGAAAGGAATCGATAGTGACATCTGATTAGTGTTACCATCTTGTACTACTTTGCCGTTCAAAGAAGTAACTATTCTTAAATTAGTTGGGTCTATACCAGTCACGATGCACGGACCCAATGGTCCAAAAGTGTCAAAACCTTTTCCGCGTGTAAACTGGGGATCGGCTTTTGTTAGATCTCTCGCAGTCACATCATTAAATACAGTGCAGCCAAAAACATAATCCAATGCCTCTTCTTCTTTTATATTTTTGCCGCGTTTACCAATAACAAGTGCCACTTCCCCTTCCATTTCTACTTGCTTGGTTAAATCACTGGAAGGAAGAATGATTTCCCCTTGATTTGGAATCAGGGAAGAAGCAGGTTTTAAAAACAAAAATGGTTCTTTGAGATTTGCCTTTCCCCCAGTTTCTTTGGCATGTGCAGCGTATGTCCAGCCAAAATTGATCACTTTTGAGGGGGAAACGGGTTCTAAAATGTTCACATCATTATATTTAACTTTTACACCATCAAATTTTAGTTCATTGTTTTGAATTTCAGTAAAATTACTGGTTAATTGTAAAATTTCATCATTTTCAACAATTCCGTAATATATTTTATCGTTATTATTTTGATAACGAACAATTGTTTGAGATCTTTGAAGTACCTGCATTACCACACCAGACCAGCTCCATTTATAGGTTAAAAGCCTTTGTTTGTCATATCCACAAGGGTACCTGTTATAGACTATTTACTTGATGAATCGTACTTGCTTACTAATTAATTCATATTGTTCGTCCTTCTTTTTATTGAACTCCACTTTATTTTCTTCAAAGATGTTATTTCCGTCTGCGTCAATAGAAACAATGAGAGGACCAAATTCATTTACTTCGCATACCCAAAGAGATTCAGGCATTCCAAGGTCTTTCCAGTGGACTTCCTTAATCTGCTCCACCTTTGTTGCGGCATAAACCGCATTTCCAGCTGGAAAGACAAGATGCAGCGCTTTATGAGTTTTGCATCCTTCTTCAGTGTTTTTTCCCATCCCGCCTTTTCCAACAATGAGTTTAACACCTGTTTCTTCGATAAATTCCTTTTCAAACTTTTCCATTCTCATACTGGTTGTAGGACCTATAGAGATAATCTCGTACTCTTCATTTCCATGGTCTCTAACAATGGGACCCGCGTGGAAAATGGCTTTACCATTTAAATCAACAGGTAATGGAATTTTTTCCTCAATGAGTCTTCTGTGCGCAACATCCCTGCAAGTAACCAATGTACCAGTTAGGTAGATAATATCTCCTATTCTTATATCCTTAAGATCTTCATCTTTTATAGGTGTGGTTAATACTTTCTTACTCATAGTGTTGCCCCCTCGTGAGTATTAATTTCATAGTCTAAATTACTGTCAAAGGTGATCTTCCCTCTTCTATGGGACCAGCATCCTGTATTAACCGCCACTCCAATAGTAGAAGGATGCCTTGCTGTATTCACCACATTTACACCCATGACTGAACTAGATCCCTTAAGTCCCTGAGGTCCGAGGCCAATAGCATTGATACCATCTTCAAGAAGCTTTTCCATTTTTGCAGCGTTTTCATTTTCATTTTGACTTCCAACAGGTCTCATAAGGGCTAATTTTGAATTTAAAGCGGCTGTTTCTACAGAAGTACCGACTCCAACACCTACTAATAGAGGAGGACATGCGTTGAGTCCATAACTTGTCATGCGGTCAAGGACAAACTTTACAACGCCTTCATAGCCCTCACCAGGCATAAGAACAGTTGCAACTCCAGGAAGGGTACATCCGCCTCCTGCCATATAAGTATAAATTTCCACTTTGTCACTGTCTTCTTCAATTTCCCAGAAGATACTAGGAGTACCATTTCCGATATTCTTTCCTGTATTGTATTCATCGAATGTCTCTACCGAATTGTGACGTAAAGGGGTTTCTTTGGTTGATTTAAATACACTTTCTCTTAGAATTCTATCTAATTGCCCAATTAATGGGAAGTTCTGTCCACACTTTACAAAAAATTGAAGAACACCTGTGTCCTGACATGAAGGTCTCTTTAACTCAAAAGCTAGTTTTTGGTTATCAAACATAGTTTTGTAAATGATTTTTGCTAGAGGATTATCTTCCCCTTCACTAAGTTCTTTCAGTTTATTTTCCACATCATCAGGAAGTTTATAGCTGACAAGGGATACAAACTTTGCCATTAGATCAGTCATCTTTGTTATTTGTTGCGTTTTATCCATAACAATACTCATAATAACTCTCCTTTTTATTCTTTTTTCACCAACTGTATAGTTAAGTGATTGTGGGAAGATCTTCTATATTTATTATTTATCAACGTATACATTAATGTCAATCAAAATTTAATGAAAATAAAATAGTTACCACTACACAAGATAATAAAGGAAGGTAAACCCTTTAAATTTGTTAAATTTATGACGAAATACAATTTTTTATATAAAAATAACTAATAATCTGAAAATAGGATATTGACATTAATGTATACGTTAATTAATAATTGGTGTAAGGGTTTTCAACTGAAAATCACACACATTATCAGTAATGGAAGGAGGTTAATGAAAGCTTTATCATGTATTTCTTATAGCAATCATCTAATTGGATTATACTTGCAACAAGATGCGACTAAGATATTGAACAACAATACGTTGGACATCTTTTAAATAGGGGGGAACTTTATGAGTGTTAACATGAAAGAATTAAAGGCATTTACGAAAAAAACCAATACACGTTATGTGATATTGACTATTTTATTCATTACGACCGCAATCAATTATATTGACCGTTCAGCACTAAGTGTAGCTGCACCTGTGATGTCCAAAGAGCTACAACTGGATGCGGTTTCATTGGGGATAGCTTTCTCAGCATTCAACTGGGCCTATGCCTTTTTGCAAATCCCGGGCGGCTGGATGCTCGATCGATTTGGAGCACGTGTTGTTTATGGGGTTGGGTTGTTCGTATGGTCACTGTTTACTTTTTTTCAAGGATGGACTAGTGGTTTTCTAATGTTATTCATCTTAAGATTTATCGTCGGGATAGCAGAAGCTCCTTCGTTTCCCGGGAATAGCAGGTTAACGGCCATGTGGTTTCCTCAAAATGAACGTGGCAGGGCCGTCTCGGTCTATAATTCTGCCCAATATTTTGGACTTGCTTTGTTTACCCCTATACTCGCATTTCTTTTACAGAAATTTGGATGGCATATGATTTTTTATGTTGCTGGATTGGCCGGAATTGTAGCGTCATTCTTTTGGTTTAAACATATTCACGAACCGAAAAAACACCCAAAAGCAAATCAAGCTGAAATTGACTATATTCTGGAAGGCGGCGGCTTGGCGAATGCAGGGGATAAACCGATAAAAATCAGGTGGGCTCATGCAAAACTACTTTTGACCAACCGACAAATGATAGGAATCTATATTGCACAGTTTTGCCTCAATACCATTGTTTGGTTCTTCTTGACTTGGTTCCCTACCTACCTTGTGCAAGAAAAACATATGTCCATGCTCAAGGTTGGCTTTATGGCTTCACTCCCATATGCAGGTGCCTTTTTAGGTGGAATCGTCGGTGGATATATATCCGACTGGCTGTTAAAGCGTGGAAAGTCACTTGGTGTAGCACGTAAAACACCAATAATAATTGGGTTCTTGTTTTCAAGTATTATTGTTCTCGCTAACTATACTTCATCAGCAGCACTTATCATGCTTATCATGTCGGTAGCCTTTTTCGCCAAAGGGATGGCAGGTGCAACTTGGACGCTTGTTGGCGATATGTCTCCAAAAGAAATCATTGGATTGAGCGGTGGAATATTTAATACATCAGGTAACTTGGCTGGTATCGTAATCCCTATTGTAGTTGGATATATTTTAAGCACTACGCATTCCTTCAGTGCTGCATTATTCTTTATTGGAGCAGTCTTGATCATTGGAGCATTATCTTATATCTTTATCGTGAATAAAGTAGAGCGGATCGAATTACCAGCAGAATTAATGGAGTAAAAACCAGCTCTAAAAAATGTACAAGCTTCATGGAAATTAAATTTGAAAAAGAAGGCTAGCCTATATCTTAAATGGTTAGCCTTTCTTCATTTTAGGATTTATTACTATACCTGTAACGCTTCTTATTTTTCAGCACTTATATTCAAAGGCTTGAGGCGTAGGAATAATAACTATATTAGAAATATTCAAAACACTATTGACAACTTGTTAATGGGAGACTAAAATCTAGTTTATTACTTTAAATGAATAATACGTTCTCTTATCAAGAGTGGCAGAGGGACTGGCCCGATGACGCCCAGCAACCGTTCCGTTTGGAATTGGTGCTAAATCCTGCAAAACAATTTATTGTTTTGAAAGATAAGAGAGGAGTAGTCCCTTAATTTGTGATGAAACCTCTCTTTTCTGGAGAGGTTTTTTATTTTTATATAAAAACAAACCTTTCCAATCGGAGTAATGGAGTATTGATAAGAATCTAAAAGGGGGAGCTTTAATCATGAAAAGAAATATCTTTAAAAGTACACTCGTATCAGCATTAGCAGCAACACTCTTACTCACAGGCTGTGCTTCTGAGGGAGAAACAAAACAAGCAAGCGCTCATAAAAAGGTTTCACTTGAAGGTGTATCTGAAAAGTTTACAAGTGGTGATCCGTTAAAAATCAAGGTTATTCGAAAAATTGGCGGTGACGATCATACTGCCCAGTTCTTAGCAGGTGCAAAAGAAGAGGGAGAAGCCTTAGGTTTTCAAGTGGACGTGTTTACCGCAAATGGTGACACAGCTAAGTTCCATGATGCTATTAATCAGTCATTAGACCAGGATTATGATGGATTTATCATTTCTCATGGTGACGATGATGCGACTGTTAATGATGTAAAAAAGATAGTTGAAAAAGGAAAAAGTGTAGTTACATTTGACTCGAATCCAAATATTGCGAAGGTTGATGGAGTAACGCTTACTTCACAGGATGATGAAGCCTTAGCAACTTTGGCCCTTGATCAACTCGTAAAGAATACAAACGGAAAAGCAAATATTGCCTACCTATGGGTCGACGGTTTCCCTGCAATGGTTAGACGTAATAAGGTTTATCAAGATGTCCTTTCAAAAAATCCTGAAATTAAAGAAGTGGAACGCTTTGGTGTGGCAGCGGCAGATACAAGTGTACAAACACAAAACGCAGTTGCAGCCATGTTAAATAAATATCCAAAGGGCAAACTGGATGCCATATTTGCTACTTGGGATGCTTTTGCAATCGGTGCAGCACGAGCTTTGAAAGAAGCGGGACGTGAAGAAGTGAAGATTTATGGAATCGATGTTTCCAATGCGGATCTGCAAGAAATTCAAAGAAAAGGCAGTGCTTGGAAATACACAGCAGCTGTCGATCCGAAACTTATCGGTGCTGTTGATATGAGAATACTTGCGAAAAAGCTTGCAGGTGAAGAAACACCACAGACCTTTGATTTAGATGCTTCACTTGTTTCACAAGAAAATCTTCTCAAAGCAAAAGAGCCTGTGAACATGGTTAATCTGGCAAAAATTATTCCAGGCTGGGGTCAATCGACTGCATTTGAGGAAGAGTGGATAAAAACGTTAAAGAAGCATTATAAAGAATAGTCGGTATACAACTAGACACTCTCTTTTTCAATAGATGAAGAGAGTCTTTGCTTACGGGGGATGATTTTGATGAGATCAACATTGGAGATGAAAAACATCTCAATAGAGTTTCCTGGTGTGAAGGCATTGAATCAGGTTGACTTTTCGATGGAAACGGGAGAAATCCAAGCTTTGATTGGGGCAAATGGGGCAGGGAAATCAACGTTAATGAAGGTTCTCGCGGGTGCTTATGACCACTATACCGGTGAAATAAGGTTAGATGGAAAAAAACTAAAGATTCGTTCTCCGAAAAATGCCCAGGACACAGGAATACAAATCGTTTATCAAGAAGTAGATACGGCTCTCATTCCATATTTAACTGTCGCAGAAAATATTATGCTCCTTGATACAGTCCATAACATGGGGAAAAAGCAATGGATGAAATGGAAGGACCTTCATCAAAAGGCGGGTCAAATATTAGCGGGTATGAACATTAAGCTTCCGACGAAGAAGCTGGTAAGTGAGTTAACGTTAGCGGAAAAACAAATGATCTTAATCGCTAGGGCTGTTTCAAATCAGTGTAAGTTTCTTATTTTAGACGAGCCGACTGCACCATTGAGTCATACTGAAACGACGGAATTATTCCGGATCGTCCGTGATTTAAAAAAGCAAAATGTAGGAGTTATCTTTATTTCCCATCGCTTGCCAGAAATTTTTGAAGTCTGCGATGAAGTGACCGTAATGAGAAACGGTGAATTTGTTGCAAAAGAGCGAGTTACTGATACGGCCATCAACAAAGTGGTGGAGCATATGCTTGGTCAAAAATTAGAAGAACAGTTCCCAGTGAAGAATACGTCCATTGGAAACACGGTCCTTGAGGTAAAAGGACTTTCAGAAAGAGAGAAAATTAAAGATTTACATATTCATGTTAAATCAGGGGAAATCATTGGAATTGCTGGACTTGTGGGTGCTGGAAAAACAGAATTGTGTAAGGCGTTATTTGGCTCTGAGAAATTAACTGGGGGAGACATCTTTCTTCATGGCAATAAATTAAAATTAAAGAGCCCCTATCATGCGGTTAAGAAGGGAATTGTTCTAGTTCCAGAGGAACGGAGAAAGGAAGGAATTCTGGTTCTTGAATCGGTAGAAACCAATTTAACAGCTGCAAACTTAGGGGAATTTTCAAAGGTGTTTAGCTTTTTAGATCGAAAAAAAGAAAAAGAAACGGCAAAGCAGTTGATCCGTCGCCTCGGAATTAAAACCCCTTCCGAAGAAACCAAGGTACAGAATCTTTCCGGAGGGAATCAGCAAAAGGTCGCAATCGGAAAGTGGCTCGTAGCTGAAGCGGATGTATATATTTTTGACGAACCAACCAAAGGCGTCGATGTTGGCGCAAAGAAGGATATCTTTGAGTTAATCGCTGAACTAGCAAACCGGGGTAAAGCAATTATTTATGCTTCTTCAGAGCTTTCGGAGATTATTGGGATTACTGATCGGGTCTATGTTTTATATGACGGTAGGTCCGTAAAGGAAATTGAAACGAGAGAAACGAACGAAGAAGAACTATTATTTTATTCAACAGGGGGCAGGTAAAATGGAGGCAAATATTGCAGCAAAGAATCAGGAAGCCCCGGCAAAAAAAGTATTTGAGTTATTTCGCTTTTTATATAAATATGGGACGATTATTACGATTCTTGCACTTATTATTATATTTTCAGTTGCTAATCCTACTTTTATTCAGGGCAGTAATATCATCAATATCTTACGTTCGATCTCCATTGTTACGATTATCGCTATCGGTATTACGATTTCATTGTCTGTCGATGGTTTTGATTTATCGGTGGGATCGGTCGCTTCCTTATCAAACGCCATTGTCATTTCGATGTTTGTTTGGTTTTCACAAAACACATTGGTGGCGGTCATTTCTGCGATTTGTGCTTCCTTAGTAGTAGGAGCAATAAACTCATTCATGATTGTGAAATTAAGAATTCCAGATATGCTAATGACACTAGCTACGATGTTTATTATTCAAGGGACAGCATTGACGTATACAAAAGGGGCCACGGTTTCACAAAACATGGTTATGTCTGATGGCTCGATGGCATCGGGTCTGATCAGTCCATTTTTTGCAAAAATCGGAGAAGTGCCGTGGATTATTATCATCATGGCTGTGACCGTGATCCTCGTGCATATCTTTTTGAACTATACAAAGCATGGCCGTTATATGTATGTGATCGGTGGAAACAAAGAAGCGGCAAGACTATCAGGTATCCCTGTTAATAGATATAAAGTAGCAGCGTATTTACTTTCGTCTCTATTTGCCTCCATTGGCGGGATTGTGCTCGCTTCAAGGGTTTTGACATCAGAAATTAACTCTGGTGCTCCCTATTTAATGGATTCAGTTGCCGCCGCTTATATTGGATTTTCAGTACTTGGGGCTGGAAAGGCCAACGCGTTTGGAACATTTGTTGGAGCCGTCCTGATCGGGATTCTCCAAAACGGACTCGTGATGATGTCCGTCCCATATTATGCGATGGATATTGTTAAAGGCACCGTCTTGGCCTTTGCATTAGCAATTACGTATTATAAACAAAAATAATTGAACAAATTTGAGACCTATTCACATTGTGGATAGGTTTATTTTTTAAAAATGAGCAGGATATCAACAAGGAATGAGAGTTTATCATCAGCAAATATAAAGGTTTTAACTACAAATATTAGGATATATCTACAAATTTTAATGTTTTATCTACAAATATTAGTAAGTTTTGAGGAACAATATATAGGAACCGGAGGGAATTTTAATGGAACACTATGAAGCATTTTTGCGAAGCAAGAATTGGTTTGATATCGACTTGGATTCAAGGTACATAAATGTTAATCATCCCTATGCTATCTTAATTTCTGAGGAAGAAGGGCAAATTACCTTAAGAGGATACACTGGATTTGATAATGGTCAGAATGGCGAGGAGATTTTTACTTTTACGTCTTTAAAAGAGCTGCAGGAGTGGTTTGAAAACAATATTGGGGAGTAATGATCTCAAAAGCCAGGGCATATCCCTGGCTTTTTAGTTTTTGGTGGTGTGATTAAACAAGGGGTGAGCGTAAAAAAGGGGAGTGGCCGATCAAATGAAAAGGCGGCCGATAAGTTGTCGCAGGGAACAATATTAAAAATTATCGCAGGTATCGGCCTGCCATTACTAATAGCTGTAATATGGGGGATGTTCGGAGCTCCAACTAAAACTAGATTAATAATGGTTATCAACGAATAAATGGAGGCCAGCGAAACACCTTTGATTGCTGAGGTTTTTTTTGTCGTTAACTGTCGTTTCATTTTTCTGAAAATTTGATTGACTAGAGTTTGAAAGTATAGTAATTTATATATAACAACATATAACGTTATATAAAGTTGTATATTGTTTAAAGAGTTTACTAGTGTTCATTCACTAAAATATTTTATCAGGGAGGCAACAAAATGACGACTGAATTAGTAATTGACGTGAAAAATCAAGTGCAACAAGCATTAGCAGAGGTGGAAAAAAGAAATATTTCCAGTGTTTTCTTTGTAGCATGTGGAGGCTCATCCGCCATTATGTATCCAAGCAAGTATGTAATTGACCGTGAAGCAAAGGTTCTTGATGCCCACCTGTTTAGTGCAAATGAATTTATCCATCGCAATCATGCAAAACTTGGAAGCAATTCCCTGGTTATTCTGTGCTCGCACTCAGGAACCACACCTGAAACAGTAGAAGCAGCAAAATTTGCTAGAGCAAAAGGGGCTTTGGCTGTTTCTTTAACTAATGTGGAAGCGTCACCGTTGGCGCTAGCTTCAGATGTCGTGCTGAAGTATCAATGGGGTGAAGGAGCAAGCGCTTTCACGACGAACTATTCGGTTTTATATCAACTAGTATTTGGTGTACTAAAAGTTGTTGAAAATAACGAAAAAGCTAGTATAGTAGAAGAAAGTCTTGAGAATTTACAGAATGTTTACGAAAAAGCAGCTGCACTTTATCAATCGAAAGCAGAAGCATTTGGACAAGATTATAAAGACGAGAAGATCATTTATACAATGGCAAGCGGAGTAAACTATGGTGTTGCCTACTCCTATGCAATTTGTATCCTTATGGAAATGCAGTGGGTTCATTCCCATGCCATTCACGCGGGAGAATACTTCCACGGACCATTTGAAATTATTGATGAAGAAACACCATTCATTATCTTGCTTGGTTTAGATGAAACAAGACCATTAGAAGAAAGATCACTAGAATTCTCTAAGCGTTATGGCAAGAAACTGGTTGTCCTTGATGCAAAGGACTTTGATTTCACTGGGGTAGCAGAGGAAGTACAGGGATACATCGCTCCATTAGTGTTAAATTATGTTTTAAGAAAATACGCGGATCAGTTAGCAGAAGCACGAAATCATCCGCTATCAAAAAGAAGATATATGTGGACAGTTGAATACTAAACCTAGCTAATATACAATGCATTAATCATAGAAACGGATTCCTTTCTGGAGGGGAAAGCTTAATGAAGAAGTTGTTGATTTTAAGTATTATTTCTATCCTTTTTCTATCCTTTTTTGCTGGCTGTTCTAAGAGTTCTAGTTCAACGAATGGAAAAGATGTAGTTGAACTAAAATTCTTCCACCGCTGGCCGAATCAACCTAAAAAGCAATATTTTGAAAAGGCAGTCAAAGAGTTTGAGAAGGCCCATCCCAATATTAAAATTAAAACGGAAGCCGTTTTAAACGACTCTTATAAAGAAAAGATTCGCGTTGTCTTAGGATCAAGCACCCCTCCAGATGTATTCTTTTCTTGGAGCGGAGAATTCGCTTATAACTTCGCACGTCAGGGACAATCACTTGATTTAACTAATTTTGTTAATGAAGATAAAGCGTGGTCGGATCAAATCATTGCCTCCCAGTTCAATGCCTTCACTTTAGACAGTAAAATTTACGGAATTCCTTGGTCGACTGACGGAAAGGCCTTCTTTTACAATAAGAAAATTTTCAAGGATTTAAATCTTGAGATTCCAACCACTTGGTCCGAACTAATTGATGTCTCTAAAAAGGTAAAGGCCGCAGGACTTACGCCAATTACATTCGGAAGCAAAGCACCGTGGACGATTTCCCATTATATTGGAACATTGAATCAATTGATGGTGCCACAGGATGTTCTTGATAAAGATTATGATCCCAAAAATCCTGAAGGTGATTACTCACATCCAGGTTATGTTAAAGCATTAGAGAAATTCATGGAACTGAAGCCGTACTTTAATAAGGGAGTTAATTCTGTAGACCATGAATATTCACGGGAGTTATTTAACAGTGGAAAAGCAGCGATCGGCTTCTTCCAGCTTGCAGAAATCGGGCTTATTGAACCATCTTTAAAAGAGGATTTAGGTGTGTTTAATGTACCAGGTGTGGAAGGTGGAGAAGGAAATGCCAACTCCATCACAGCAGCACCAGAAGGAATCATGATTTCTTCGAAAACAAAACATCCAAAAGAAGCAATGGAATTTGTCAAATTCTTAACTTCGAAGGAAAAAGGTACAGAGCAGTTAAAAGAGGTAAGTGAATACAGTGCGGTTAAAGGAACAACAACCGATGAAAATGCATCCAAGCTTCAACAGGATGCCATCAATTTAATTGTTAATGCTGAACAAACATACTTATGGTTTGATACAGCTGTTGATATTAAAATAGTCGATGCTTATTTAAATGGAACACAGCTAATGTTGGACGGCAAGAAAAGTCCAAAAGATGTAATGAAGGATGTCAGAGCAGCAGCAAAAGAAGTTAAGGCGTCTGCAAAAAAATAGGAAGCCAGAAAAGGTGGTTGCAAGTTGACCACCTTTTTTCCAAAGATACGCCTGTTAAAAAAGGGGAGTTATTATGCAAAATACAAACAAGTGGTTACCATACTTATATATTGCACCTTGCTTAATCTTTATGGCCCTTTTTGTTTACTATCCAATTGTTGAAAACTTTTTTTATAGTTTCTATGATTTCTCTGCTTTTTCCGTAGAAAAAACATTTGTTGGCTTTGAAAATTTCCTTAATCTTTTTAAAGATGAAGTTTTTTATATAGCATTAAAAAATAATCTCTGGTATGCAGTCATCTCAATTATCTTTCAGGTATTTGGCGGACTTATTTTAGCGGCTATACTTGAAGATCCGCTTACAAGAATCATAAGTGGATTGTTCCGTACCGTATTTTTCCTGCCAGTTGTCATTTCGATGACTGTCATTGCTTTACTGTTTACGTTTGTTTATAACCCGGATATCGGAATTTTAAATGGGCTATTAAATTGGTTAGGGCTTGAAAATTTAACTAGGGCTTGGCTGGGAGAATCTGAAACAGCTATTTTCGCTGTTATTGCTGTGTCACAGTGGCAAAGTATTGGTTATATTATGATGTTATTTATTGTCTCGATTCAAAATATCCCCCAAGAATTGTATGAGGCTGCAGAGATCGATGGGGCAGGGAAAATTCGTAAATTCTTTTCAATCACTGTTCCACAAGTAAAAGAGATGTTCTTCGTTACAACACTTATTACCTTAACCGGTGCATTTACCGTCTTTAATGAACCGTATATTTTGACAGGCGGCGGACCGGGTAATTCTAGTGAAGTATTAGGAACATTACTCTACCATTCAGCTTTCGGTAAAGACCAAATGGGTTATGCTTCGGCTGTGGCCACTGTGATTTTAATCATCACCTTAATTGTTTCCTTGGTTCAGTTGAAACTATTTAAAACAGGAAAGGATGTTTAGAGTGGAGACAAGCAAAGTAATGGACTACCATCATTCGATCCCAATCACAAAAAAAAATAGGAAGCAAAAGAATGTTGTTAAAAGTCTGCCAATTTTTACAATCCTAATCTTGTATTTTGTAGTGATTGCTTATCCGCTTTTTTGGATGGTAATTAACTCATTTAAGTCCACTCCAGAGATTTTCTCCAGCAGCTGGGCTTTACCAAAAGAATGGCTGTTTTCAAATTATACAGAGGCATGGAACACAGGGATTTCTGGATATTTTGTTAATAGTTTAATTGTTACAGCAACTACCTGCTTCCTAACAGTATTAATAAGTGCACTCGGAGCCTACAGTTTATCTAGGTTTGAATTTAAAGGGAAGAACATCCTATTAGTTTTCTGTATGGGAGGAATGATGCTCTCCCCTCAAGTTAGTTTAGTCCCACTATACAAGCTCATTCAATTATTAGGAATTCATGATACGTATTTTGCAATGATCTTTCCCTATGTTGCTTACCGAATTCCAATCACCATCCTACTGATCAGAGCTGCTTTTCTAGAGGTACCGAAAGAATTAGAGGAGTCTGCCTTTTTGGACGGATGTAATACATGGACCATTTTTACAAAAATCTTTGTTCCTTTAAATAAACCGATTTTACTAACAGGGGTAGTGTTAACTGCATATTTTACTTGGAACGAGTTTATGTTTGCGTTAATCTTTGTTGATTCTGATGCGCTAAAAACCATCCCTGCTGGATTGATGCAATTTCGGGATGCCCTTCAAACGAATTGGGGAGTTCTGATGGCTGGCTTAATGATTTCAGCCCTGCCGATCATTCTCTTATTTATGTTTATGCAGAAGTATTTTATTAGAGGTTTATCATCAGGCAGTGTTAAAGGATAAGGAGGAGTGGGGAAATATGCAAATTATTGGAATAGGCGATAATGTTGTTGATATTTACCAGGATCGTAATGAAATGTTTCCAGGTGGAAATGCTTTAAATGTTGCTGTTTTAGCTAAACAAAATGGAGCGGAGTCCGCGGCATTTATAGGTATTGTTGGAACGGATGTGGAAGGGGATCATATCTTAGATTCTTTAAACAAGAACTTAATAGAAACTAGTCATGTTAGAAGAGCGGTTGGGGAAAGTGGAAAAGCATATGTTGATCTAAATGTGGAAGGGGACCGAATCTTTATTAAATCAAATAAAGGCGGTGTTCAGGCTAAACTCAAGCTTAATCTATCCGTAGATGACTATGAATACATCAAAGCGTTTGATGTGGTACATACCAGTATATATAGTCATTTAGAGGAAGAATTGCCATTGCTTAAACAACATTTACCCGTTTCCTATGATTTCTCTAATCATTTTACAACAGAACAATTAGAAAAGGTTTGCCCTCATATCCAGTTTGCGTTTATTTCAGGAAGTGATTTTACAGAAGTTGAACTAGAAGAGCTCTTCCGTAAAATACATGGACTTGGAACGCCGTTTATCATTATCACAAGAGGTTCTAAGGGCGTAATTATGTCTCATCATAACAAACGATACAAACAGGGAATTGAAGAAGCGAATGTGATTGATACTTTAGGTGCAGGGGATTCTTTCATTGCTGGTTTTTTAACCAACCACTTTAATGGGTTTACCATTGAGGAATCTTTGAAAGCAGCGGCACAGATTGCTGCAAGAACTTGTGAAGTGAACGGTGCATTTGGGTTTGGTAGACAATTAACTTTCTAAAAACAAAAGGAATGAAATGGATACCCATTCATTCCTTTTTTTCTTAAGTTGTTATGGTAAGGGCAATTAATTGGGTTTGTGTTTTGAAATTTGAAATATGAATCGGAACGCCTGTTTCATCGTAAACGGTTTTATCAATATTAAAAAGTGTTTCACCAATTTCGCAGTCCAAATGTTCCGCTTCAAATTTTGAAGCAGGAGTAACTGTAATTATTTTTTTGCTTTTTCCAGAATTGATATTGATGTGGTAAATGTTTTTCAAAACTTCATAGGTTGATGCATGTTCTGTGAATCGTGCAGTCAAATCGGGAAAGCGTTCTAACGAGTAATGGGCGATATCTAGAGTAAAAGGCTGTTGATCGATTGACATGATCCGGACCAACTTTAAGACAGGTGAATCAATGGCGATTTGAAGTGCTTCGGCAATTTCCGGAGTAGCTTTCATTTCTTCACAGGCAAGAATTCGCTTGGAAGGATTTTTGCCAATTTGTTTACTAAAATCTGAGAATCCATCAATAGAAACCAATTCTCGGGCAATTTTGGTTCGCGTTACAAAAGTTCCCTTCCCTTGCTTTCGTTCTAAAAAACCCTCTTCTGCTAAATCCTGAATCGCTCTTCTTACTGTTATTCGGCTAACGCCATATAACTCACATAATTCCGTTTCATTCGGAAGTCTTTCCCCTGATTTATAAACTCCTTGATCAATGGCCTCCTTCAGTATTTGTTTTAATTGGTCATATAAAGGTGTTGAAATTGAATTGTTTAATTTCATCGATAAAATTCCTTTCGATTCAATAGGTCATTATATAATATTATATAACAAGTTTGCATATGTTGTATAGAAATAATTGATAACATTTATCATATTTATAAAATATTGGATTTTTTCCTATTCCGTTTACAGGAAATCTTGCAAACTGCAAGTCAACTTTGATTAAACGTTTGTTTTAATTTAAACTAAGTAAAAATGTAGAATTGTGTGTGGTGAGATAAATGGAAAAACCAGTAGAACAAACATATGAAGTTATGGAGGTCTGCTTATTAGCGGGGAAAATCATGCTTCAAAGCGGCGGGGAGACCTATCGGGTAGAAGATACGATGATGCGCATTGCTGCAGCCTTTGGTATAGAAAGTACTCATAGCTACGTAACTCCAACCGGAATTATTTTTTCAGCAGAAGGAACAGAGCCCACGAAGACCAAGCTTATTAGAATATCGGAGCGGTCAACAGACTTGAAAAAAGTCTCTATGGTGAATAGCATTTCAAGGAAAATTACAGGTGGAGAAGTCAATCTAAAAGAAGCTATGGAAAATCTAAAGGAAATTGACTCCCTTAATTTAACGTTTCCCTTTAGGTTCCAAGTGGCCGCTGCGTCACTCGCCAGCGGTTGTTTTATGATTATGTTTGAGGGAGGCTGGAATGATTTTATTCCAGCGATGATTTCAGGCGGAATGGGTTATCTAAGCTTTGTATATTTTCATCGCTTTGTCCCAATCAAGTTTTTCTCGGAGTTTTTAGCATCGTTTGTAATTGGATTGCTTTCATTTTTATTTGTGAAAATTGGAGTCGGTCAGCAATTAGATAAAATTATTATTGGCTCGGTGATGACATTAGTTCCTGGGCTTTTAGTGACCAATGCGATTAGAGATTTAATGGCGGGTCACTTAGTATCGGGGTTATCAAAGGGGGCGGAAGCTTTTCTAACCGCATTTGCGATTGGGGCAGGGATTGCGGTTGTATTATCTTTTATGTGAAGTGAGGTGTATTTATTGTGGCTGTTCTTGCTCAGGCATTAACAAGCTTAATTGCAACAGGTGCCTTTGGAATTCTATTTAATGCACCGAAAGAATCCTTAGTGAAGTGCGGACTGATAGGAATGGGTGGCTGGTTAATTTATTTCCAGCTAGAAGACTACTCAAATAACGCCATTTTAGCAACATTAGCTGCGACCATTTTTATTGCTGTCATCAGTCAACAATTAGCAAAGTTCTATAAAACGCCAGTGATTATTTTTAGTGTAGCTGGAATTATTCCGCTTGTGCCTGGAGGCCTGGCCTATGATGCGATGCGGAATTTTGTTGAGAACGATTATAATTCAGCGATAGCATTGGCGGCAAAAGTCCTCATGCTGGCAGGATCCATCGCCTTTGGATTAGTTTTTTCAGAAGTAATCAATCAAGTAATTCGAAAAATTAACCATAATAAGGTACGAATTTAACCTATTCCCTTTAGTGCAAACTACTAAAGGGACTTTTTTTAAGGAAAACTTAAGCTTTAAAGATTATCATTAATTGGAAAATTCTTTCCTTTATTGTTTTTTAGTAAGGTAATATAGTAGTATATTACTATTACCAATTGTCAGTCAACAAAGTCTATTACAAGGAATGGTACATTCATATATGAAAAAAATACTAATTGCAATTCTAGTTGTCTTACTATTATTTATTAGTGCTAAAACGATTTTAGCTGTAAAGTTTGATCGTCAAGAAGCGATACAAGTCACCGAAGCCGCTCCATTAAAAACCCGGATAGTGGCACTTCTCGCAAAAGAGGCACCGAGTATTCCAGATAGTATCATCCTAGATGTACCATTAATAAATCAAATGGACCAACCTATACTTTACAACGGCTGTGAGGTAACAAGCCTTGCGATGATTCTTAATTATCACGGTGTAAAAGTGACTAAAAATGAGTTAGCAGAAAAAATTAAAACAGTTCCGTTAAACTATAGTAACGGTAAAAAGGGTAATCCGAATGCCGGATTTGTCGGCGATATGGCACATGGACCAGGACTAGGAGTTTATAACGGTCCCGTATTCGAACTCGCCCAAAAATATGTCGATGATAAAGCAGTTAATTTAACAAATCATTCGTTTGATGATGTATTAGAAAAAGTAGGTCAAGGACTTCCTGTTTGGGTCATTACCACGTCCAACTTTGCTCCAGTTTCTGTTTTTCAAACGTGGAACACCCCGGAAGGACAAATCAAAATTACCTTTAGTGAACATAGTGTAGCGATTACAGGTTACGATGAAAATTATATTTATATTAACAATCCTTACGGTGAAAAGAATCAGAAATTAAATCGCGCCAGTTTTATTAAAGCTTGGGAGCAGATGGGTAAACAAGCGATTGTTATCGAAAAATAAAATGAAAAGGGCCTGATAACGATTCAGGCCTTTTGTTTTGGACTTTTTGGAAGTAAAGTTAGTAAATATGTTCTAAAATGGGCGAAGGCAGAGGGATGAAATATCCCTCTGCCTTCTTAGTTTTATTCATTTAATGAATACGTATCGTAACTTGTGATTGGTTGTACTTCTTGTTAGCAATCGCAAGGTAAAAACTTATATAATAATCATTGTTTATAAAAACAAGTTTGCCGCGGTTATTTTTCCACCTGAAGGTTTTATACCTAAACGACGTAAGCCCTACCTCTCTTACATCCTAACGGCTCCGAAGCCGATCCAGTGTGAATAAGTTTTAATTTTAAAACATAAGCAGAATGCCAGAAAAATTCTTACTTTGCGTTATCTTATCTTTTACAAGTTACAATTAAATGTGAAGCACAAATACTAATATTACAGGACTGGTGCCTATTTGTCAACAATAATAATAAAACTATTTTCTTTAGAGGAATAACCAAAGATATAGCAGAAATATAAATTCTATAAACTCTTATAACGGGAGTGAGAGAATGGAGGTTTATCCATGATACTTTTTCGAAGGTTGTTTCTTACGGCAGCTAAGTATCGGTATCGTACGGTGCTGTTATTTACGACATTTTATATTTTTATAAACGCTGAGGTTATGAGAATACTAGAGCCTAAAACATTTGAAAATACTTTCCATGCTATTTGGTGGATTCTTACCACGATGACCACGGTTGGCTACGGGGACGTGTATCCGACGACACTGTTGGGGAGAGTTTGGGCGATGGTCATTGTCTATACTGCAGGTATCGGGCTTTTTGGTACGGTTATAGGGATGATCGTCGATGCCGTGTCACGCTACAAACGGATGAAGGAGGAAGGAAGAATGTCTTTTAAAGGAGAAAATCATTACGTTATTATCGGCTGGACTGTCAAAAGCAAAAACACGATAAAAGAGCTGTTTATTGGAGATGAAAAAACAGAAATCGTACTAATTGATGAATTAGAGAAGACACCATATGAACATGAGCGGTTTTTATATATCCAGGGGAGCCCCACAGATGAAGAAACATTGAAAAGAGCAAAAATTGAAAGATCAAAAGCAGTTTTGCTCTTTGCCCCAGATGGGATCGACAACCCAGATTTAGCGGATGGTAAAACGCTTTTAACCGCTTCCTCCATCGAGCGCTATGATGAAGGTACGGAAAAAAATATTTATACGATTGCAGAAATTCTAAATGAAAAGCATGTCGGCAATTTTAAACATGTCAAAATTGATGAATTTATCCTTTCTCATGAATCGGTGTCCAACCTGATGGCAAAATCGGCGCAGGCAAAAGGGGCAAGTCATCTTTTTACTCAGTTATTAAGCCGAAAGGATGGAGACGGGGGCAGTGATTTATGGGAAGTTGAAGTTAAGTCCGACTGGAAAACATACGGAGATGCGTACGAGCACCTAAAGCAAAAAGGGGCCCAGCTCATTGCGGACCGGAGTGATCTAAATATATTGAAAAAGTGGAATGAACCTCTATCGAAAGAGGCTCAATTGTTCGTGATATGCGATAAGAATACATATAAATCACTATAAAAAAACGCATCTCGAGATGCGTTTTTTTCAATCTAGCTCCAGCGCCTAGGGGCTCGGGGTCATAAGCCAATCCGTCCTGAAGGTAAAAAGCAACCTTCACGCCGGCTCCTCTTATGCCTGTCGCCCCTGTGCAAGGCGCTTGCGCTTTTTTTAATAAGTTAAGCACCCAGCAATGACGATGCCGATGGAAACCGAAAGCAGCATTAGAAAAAGGCCGACTGCCTGGTTATCTTCCTCTATGCTTTGACTGACGTTAAAACGAGGTGTAAGCCATTCGGCCAGGTAAAAAACCACAATTTGAGCCACAATTCCGATTGCACCCCATATGGCCATATCCGTTAGAGAAATAGAATTGGCAGCAGTAGAATACAAAACAATGGCAAGACCTAGAAGCCTTCCCCCAAGGACGTAGCTTGCTGCCTTATTTCCTTTTGCCATTAAAGAGAACTCTTTGACCTTTGTTGTTACTTCCATAAGAATCAGTCCTAAGAATAAAAGACCAAGTGAAACTGCTAAATATAATAAGAAATTCGTCATTTTCATTCCCCCTTGTTTTTTAAACCTACTGGTAAGAAATAAGATTCGTTGCCAGTGATTTTTCCACCTGCCCGAATGCCGATACCTCCGGCCTTTCCGGCAATGAGAAAAGATCCGAACACTAATGAAAGTACCTCGATTCCCTTTTCTGTTTCCAATGAAACAGTAGGGAGAGGGACGTACTGTTGAAAGACCGAAACTTCCTCTTTATAGGTTTGAAAGGAATTTTGAGCGGTAATATTGGAGTGTTGATCCCAAATTGTCACCGTATCTCCTTCTCTGCCGAAGGATGGTTTTTGAACATAGTCAAGCTGTCCCTTAAATGCATCTGCTTCAAGATAGGTAGGCAGCATATATTTCATAATCCATCCTTGCTCTTCTTTTGTATAAAATGCTCCCTGTTCTGCTAATCCCCAAATTAAACATTGAATGGATTTCGGCTGCAACAAAAAGGCTGAGACAGGATTTATAATAGAGAGTTGGCCTTCTTTGACTAGTTGCAATAATTCGATTCCAACCGGGTCACCTGTTATAGGATCCCGATCGTCAACCAAATGTTCAAGAGGATAGGTTTGGCGGTACAACACATCAATAGGTATACCCTCATCGTCGACAAGAGTACCGTCTATAATCCGGAGAGTGGACAATGGAACGATCCGATTTTTAACCTGACATAACTTGCTTAAATATTTAATGGTATTCCAGTCTTCGATATGATCAGAGTGGGCTGTGAACACAATGTTAGCCTTCCTTTTTCCTTTTGATGCTTCGATTACTGCGCGTGTAATACCGGAAGAAAGCAGGCGTTCCCCTCCTTCATTTGGATCCAAATAACCAAACTCTGAACAAACCATTCCGTTCATATGAAAACATTCCACAATAAAAGTCGGTGTATCACTATTGAATTCAATTAATTTGAATCCATCCTTGGTTAACACAAAATCGAACCGAGCGATAATGGTTTCAGGGGAGAAGTTTTTCAACCTTAAAAATGGAAGACTTACAGGTGGATACCCAAGTTCAAGGAGTTGTTCATCAGTAAGACTCCGTAACAGGCGGGCGGTTTTGAAAAAAATGTGACCCATGCGTTCTGTTGCTTCTTTTAAAAGGCAGGATGTATGTTCCGTTATCGAATAAACTTGGTAAAGACTATATTCGCTCTCGTATAAATCTGACCAAAAGGTTGGGAATTGCGAATAAAACACCTTTCGATTCGTAGAATAATTCGACATTTCTAACCTCCAAATCCACCCTTTGAACCACTGCCGAATCCTCCTTTAAAGCTTGAAGAGGATTTGTATGACTTGTAAGAGGAGGATTTCAAAAGTGATGATTTATTTCGATAATAGCTTCCCCCGTAAAAAAAATGACCATAATGAGACGAGTGGGTATCATCACATTGCCATACCCCTTGGTCATCATCCCAGTCCCAGTCTCGGCACCTGCTGTCATCGGGCTTTGGGGGGCGGTCGTCTGAACAGGCAGAAAGTGTTCCGGCTATGAGGGAAGTGATAACACCAGTCACTAACCATTGGGTTTTCTTCACCGTTTCACGCTCCTTATTGAATTTATATTTTAATTATAAAAGTAAACCTAAGGAAAACAATGGTAAAATAAAAGAAAAAATGAAAGAGGGATGAAATTTGAGGTTGGAATATCGATTGGATGATGAATATCAAAAGTTTCCTGCCCTTTGGAGCTATTTAGATTTAACAGTTAGTGAGGCAGTAGCAAGAATGACATGTGAATACTTCGTCAAAGAATCCGAAACGTATGTGGTAACGGCCACAGCCATAGATCCAGACGGGACGGCTGTCCTTTACCTGAAAAAAGAAAAGTCATCCTATGACGACATAATTGAAGAACAGTATTCCCATATTGGTTTTGAAGTTAGAGAGCTTCAGAGAAACAGGTCCGACCTGATCGAGAAAAAAGATGTTTGGAATCATGAAGAAGTTTTGGTTGTCCTTCACTCCGATATTATTTACATTCAGAGAGACGGAAGGTTCCTAGAATTCGCCCTTGATTCAAGGGAAATTGACGAAGACCGAAAATGTTATGTTTATTATGGGAGTTTCACGGGGAAAACTCGATAGATGTGAATAGCGCACAATAACGTGTGCTATTTTACTTATAGGATACGGAAGGAAAGTACACTAAAAAAGAAAAAAACTGTGATTTTTTAAAGGAAAAAGACGATTTTTGTCGTATTTTTAGGGATATAGATGTATTGTCCTGGAGGAATAACGATGCTTGCAGAAAAACTTCTTTTGAATGTATTAATTTCATTAGCACCTGTCCTACTTTTTAGCATATTAATTGAAAATAAGCGCAAAATTAATTATCCAATCTTATGTGGTTTGCTTCAAAGCATTGCTGCACTTACTTGTATGATTTTTTCGTATTCGAACTATGGATTTAATTGGGACCTCCGCTATGTTCCTCTTATACTAGCCTTTCTTTACGCAGGTCCAGTTGCGGGAGGGATGGTTGTAACGACCCTGCTTGGCGCACGCATCTTAATGGGGGGCGAAACAGTTGTTTTTGGCCTAGTAAATACTCTTTTAACGGCTCTTGTCCCGTTCCTCTTAAACAAAAGGTTTTTTAGTTATACCCCAAATAAAAGGTTAGTTCTCACAACTTTATTATGTGGATGGTCCCTGCTCCTTTGTTATATTTCGCTTACCACGTTTCGCTATTTTGAGGGGAATTTCTTAAAACTAGATTTTAATATTCCTGACCTCTTCCTTGTTGCCCTCATTCAAACAGGGGCAATTGCCCTGGAGGCAAAGCTTGTTGAGGGGATTATCGAACGAAGTCGAATGCAGAAAGAGATTCAGCGGGCTGAAAAGCTAAATACACTAGGGGAAATTGCGGCATCCATTGCTCATGAGGTTCGAAATCCATTAACTGTGGTGAAGGGATTCCTTCAATTGATGCAGCAGGATGAAAAGGGGAAAAATTATCAATATCTTTCACTTGTTTTGAGCGAATTAGGTAGGGCAGAGTCGATTATTAATGACTATTTAAATTTTGCAAAGCCGAAATTTGAAAAAATAGAAGAGTTTCCGTTAAAAGAAGTGTTAGCAGAAGTTGTCATGCTTTTGGAGCCACTAGCTGCCAAACAAGGAGTGCGGCTTGAAAGCGAACTTGACTCAACCGGGTTCACACTCGTCACTGATCGAAACCAATTAAAACAGGCGCTGGTTAACCTAATTAAAAATGCAATTGAAGCAACCCCTGATGGTGGGAAAGTAACAATACATAACAATTCCGATAATAATAAAGCGTCTATATTAATTATGGATACTGGTAAGGGAATGACACCAGAGCAATTAGCACGGATTGGAACCTTGTTTTATACAACAAAAGATATGGGAACAGGGCTAGGTACATCCGTTTCCTTAAGAATTATTGAAACAATGAACGGAAAAGTCTTTTACAAGAGCAAGCCGGGAGTTGGGACGGAGGTAAGGATGGTCCTTCCTGGCAGTCAAAAAACAGCATTGGTAAATTTTTAATAATCAAGGCTAACCGATTGCTAGGATGGTTGGCTTATTTTTTTGATATAGTAGTAGGGAAAAGTAAAGACGAAAGGTGAGATACCATGCTCGAATTATTGCCTCTCATGCTTGAACGTGTCGGTATTCTTATCATTGTAGCGTTTCTTCTCTCGAGGATGAAATCATTCCGTCAAATCATTCATAACGAACATGGTATTACCGCAAAAATATTTATGATCGTTATTTTCGGAACTTTTGGAGTTATTAGTAATTATACAGGAGTAAAGATTGAACATGGGACGATTACTTCCCAGGACTGGTTGACAAATATGGACAGTGAAAGTGCCATTGCAAATACTAGAATTATGGGTGTAACGATAGGCGGCTTACTTGGCGGACCCATTGTTGGAATTGGGGTCGGTTTAATTGCCGGTATACACCGGTTGACCCTAGGTGGTTTTACAGCTGCTGCTTGTGCCCTGTCAACGATTATGGCTGGAGTTGTCACAGGAATTTTAAGTAAGCGTTTTAAGATTCAAGAGGGGAATTCGCCTTGGAAGGCTGTTGTCATGGGGATATTAATGGAATGTGCCCAGATGGGGATTATTCTTTTACAAGCAAGACCATTTAATGAGGCTCTGCATCTTGTAGAGGTAATTGCTTTCCCGATGATTGCGATTAATGGGTTTGGGACACTTCTTTTTGTATTGATAATCCAGGAAATTCTGCAAGAACAAGAGCGGATGAAAGCACTTCAAACACATAAAGCCTTATACATCGCCAACCAGACTCTCCCTTTTTTTCGCCAAGGTTTAAATGTGGATTCTTGTACAAAGGCAGCGGAGATTATTCTCCATTGGACCAATGCGGATGCCATTTCGATTACAGATCAGTCCCATGTTCTTGCCCATGTCGGTACAGGCTCAGACCATCATATTCCATCAGGAAACATGGCGACCGAATTAACGAAGAAGGTGCTGGAACAAGGGAAAATCACAATTGCGAAATCGGTTCATGAAATTCAATGTTTTAACCCAAACTGCCCTTTGAAAGCAGCCATTGTATTACCTTTACAGGTCCATGCAAAAACAGTCGGGACACTGAAGCTGTATTTCACTGATTCTAGTAAACTAGACCGGGTTGAACAAGAGTTGGCAGAGGGTTTAGGTAACCTATTTTCAGTCCAATTAGAAATGGCGGAGCTGGAAATGCAAAGAAGATTATTAAAAGATGCGGAGATTAAGGCTTTGCAAGCACAAGTCCATCCACATTTCTTATTCAATGCTATTAATACGATTTCAAGTCTTATTCGAACAGATGCCGATAAAGCTAGGAGTCTATTAATCAAATTAAGTACCTTCTTCCGAAGTAATCTACAGGGAGCAAGGCAAATGTTAATACCGCTTGAAAAAGAACTCGAACATATTGAGGCTTACCTAACCATTGAGCAAGCACGCTTTCCAAACCGTTATCATGTTGAATTGGATATTTCACCACCGCTAGAAAGGGTACTAGTTCCACCTTTTACATTGCAGCCGCTTGTTGAAAATGCAGTTCGTTATGCTTTTCCAAAGGCGAAACATGGAACCGTAAAAGTCCGTGCCTTCCAGGAAGGGGAGAAAATGGTCCTTTTAACTGAAGATGATGGAAAGGGTATCTCAGCAGAGCTGCTTGGAACACTGGGAAACCAAACAGTGGATTCATCTGGAGGGACAGGAACAGCGCTCTGGAATATCAAAAAAAGGATTGAAGAAATTTATGGTCAAAATGCTTCTTTTCAAATTGAAAGTATCCTTAATAAAGGAACGAAAGTATCGATTACACTACCGTTAACACAACAAAAGTGGGGTGAGGATGTTGTTAAAGGCTTTTATTGTGGATGATGAGCCGTTAGCTAGAGATGAGCTGACCTATCTTCTTAAACGAAGCAAACAGATTGAAATAGTGGGGGAATCTGATAGTGTAGAAAGCTCATTTGAAAAAATAAGCAATCTAGAACTTGATGTTATTTTTTTAGATATCCAGCTCGCTGATGAAAGTGGAATCGAAATTGCAGCTCTTGTTAATAAACTTGATCACCCTCCATTAATTGTATTTGCGACAGCGTTTGATGAATATGCCCTTAAGGCTTTTGAATTAAATGCTGTTGATTACATCTTAAAGCCTTTTGATGAAAAAAGAGTCTTACAAACAATTGAGAAGCTTTATAAACTTATCGAATATAAAAAACAAGCTATTCCTTTTTCAATTCAGAAAAATAATTTTGTTAACGAAAGGTCTGAAAGGCTTGCGATAACAATTGATGAAAAAATTGTTATCGTAAACATAAGTGACATACTCTATATCGGTACAAATGAAGGGAAAACAGTCATTGCGACAGGGAACTCAAAGTACTCTGTCAGTGATGCGCTAATCACTTTCGAAAGGAAGCTGCAGCATTCGTCGATCATTCGTGTCCACCGCGCTTATTTAGTTAATGTCGATGCCATTATTGAGATAGAGCCTTGGTTTAATTCTACCTACAACTTAATTATGAAGGATGGAGAAAAGGTTCCAGTAAGCAGAACCTATACAAAAGAGCTAAAACAGCTTCTTGGTTTTTAAGAAGCTGTTTTTTGTATTTCATTCTATTATTCTTGTTTTTCATCGTCTAATCCTTGCATTTTAGCTTGAAAACCCTATGTTGGCGTTTTCTTTCGCTAAGATAGAGACAAGTGAAGTATGAATATAGGAGGTTAGAATAATATGAATGCGGTTTCAATTGTAATTGGTTCGATCTGTATTTTAATGATTGCTTATCGTTTATACGGAACATTCATGGCAGCAAAGGTTTTAAAATTAGATGATTCAAAGCAGACACCGGCACATGAATTAAACGATGGTAAGGACTATGTTCCAACCAATAAATGGGTAACATTTGGTCACCACTTTGCAGCAATCGCTGCGGCAGGCCCGCTTGTAGGTCCAATCCTTGCAGCGCAATTTGGTTACTTGCCTGGTCTACTCTGGCTGTTAATTGGGGCTGTTATTGGTGGGGCAGTTCATGATGCGGTGGTACTATTTGCATCGATGAGAAAAAAAGGAAAGTCCTTATCAGAAGTAGCGAAGGATGAACTTGGACCTGTTGCAGGTTTTTGTACGGGTCTTGCCATGTTGTTCATTATTACCATCACAATGGCAGGTCTTTCAATGGTTGTTCTTCATGCACTTGAACACAATCCATGGGGAACCTTCTCAGTGGGAATCACGATTCCAATCGCGATGTTTGTTGGGATCGCTTATAAAAAAACCGGCAACTTGAAATTAACATCGACTATAGGTTTTATTCTCCTTATGGTCGGAGTGTTTGTTGGTCCGTCCATTCAAAATACGGTATTAGGTGATTGGCTGACATTAGATACAAAAACATTAGCTATTATACTACCAATTTACGCTTTCTTTGCAGCAGCGTTGCCAGTATGGCTTTTACTTGCACCACGTGATTACTTGAGCAGTTTTATGAAAATTGGCGTATTTATTGCACTTATCATAGGAGTATTCATTATCAATCCCGCAATTGAGATGCCTGCTTTCACAAAATTCACATCAGGCGGAGGTCCGGTATTAGGTGGTCCTGTATGGCCATTTATCTCAATTACGATTGCCTGTGGAGCGATCTCCGGTTTCCATGCTTTCGTAGGTTCAGGTACGACTCCTAAAATGCTTGATCGTTGGTCTGATATAAAAGTGGTAGGTTTTGGCGCCATGCTTGTAGAATGTGTGGTTGGAATCATGGCATTGATTGCGGCAACAGCCCTTCAGCCTGGAGACTATTTTGCGATTAACTCAACACCTGAAGTCTTTAAAACACTTGGCATGCAAGTGCAGGAGCTGCCGAAACTTGCCAATGAAATTGGCATTAATCTTGAAGGTAGAACCGGAGGTGCGGTGACATTAGCAGTAGGTATGACCTATGTCTTCACAGCCATTCCATGGTTTGCAAAATTATCATCTTACTTCTTCCAGTTTGTTATTATGTTCGAAGCTGTATTTATCTTAACAGCCATTGACTCTGGAACACGCGTTGCTCGCTATTTAATCCAAGACTTTTTCGGTGAATTCTATAAGCCATTGAAGAAAACAGATTGGCTTCCGGGTTCAATTTTTGCCAGCGCATTAGCATGTTTTATGTGGGGTTACCTACTCTTCTCGGGTGATATTGGCTCCGTCTGGGCGCTGTTTGGTGTTTCTAATCAACTAATGGCATCCATCGGTCTAATTATCGGTGCAACAGTAATACTGAGCATTGCTGATAAACGTCGATATATGCTTACATGCTTGGTACCGCTCGCTTATCTCTTTGTAACTGTAAACTATGCGGGCTACTGGATGGTGAAAAATGTTTATCTAAATTCTGCAGCAGCAGGCTATAGTGTCTTAAATGGGGTTTTATCTATTATTATGTTAGCACTTGGTATGATTATTATGGTGACTGCTATTAGAAAATGGATCACTATGTGGAATTCACCGCGGATTAAGCTTGAAAGAAATGTAGCTTAAAAAAACGAAACAGATTACTTCGGAGGGCAATTTCTTCGAGGAATCTGTTTTTTTGTTATTTAGGAAATGAATATTCATTAATAATGGGAATTATATTAATTATATCAAGATAGTAGAAACCTTTGAGAAAAGGTTTCTACTAATTAATAAAAGATTGAGGTGGAGTATTTCCATCACTTGAATTTCCATGGAATAATCTTCAAATAGTTTTATTTTTCAAAAAATATTGCTTTTTCACTAAAATAATTATATTATTTCGATATACATTTTTAGCGAACTGTTTTTTCAGAACATTCCGCCATCATTTCGTGGAGGTAAACCAATGAATTTATTTAGAAAAAAATCAATAAAGGATCTTATACAAGAAGCTGGGCAAAAAGATATAATTTTAAAGAAAGATTTAGGTGCCTTTGATTTATCCATGCTTGGAATTGGAGCTATTATAGGTACTGGAATATTTGTATTAACTGGTGTGGCAGCTGCTGAACATGCAGGACCTGCACTTATTTTATCTTTTGTTTTATCTGGATTAGCGTGCGTATTTGCTGCCCTATGTTATGCGGAATTTGCATCCACTGTACCGGTTTCAGGGAGTGCGTATACGTATAGCTACGCTACCTTCGGTGAAATAATTGCTTGGATATTGGGCTGGGATTTAATCCTTGAATACGGGTTCGCATCATCTGCTGTTGCTAGTGGTTGGTCAGGGTATTTACAAGGGCTTCTAGCTGGCTTTGGTATTCATTTTCCTAAAGCAATCACAAGTGCATATGATCCTGCAAACGGCACATTTATCGATGTTCCGGCAATTCTTATTATAGTAATCATCACGTTGCTATTAACACAAGGTGTTAAGAAATCTGCTCGCTTTAACACGATTATGGTAATTATAAAGTTAGTCGTTGTTTTGTTATTTATAGGTGTGGGCGCTTGGTATGTAAAGCCTTCAAACTGGACGCCATTTATGCCGTTTGGATTTTCAGGTATTACAGCTGGAGCTGCAACGGTGTTCTTTGCTTATATTGGCTTTGATGCCGTATCAACTGCAGCTGAAGAAGTGAAAAATCCTCAAAAGAATATGCCAATTGGTATTATCGCATCTTTACTAGTATGTACGGTGTTATATATTATTGTCTCTGCCATTCTTACTGGAATCGTTCCTTACCAAGAGTTAGGCGTGAAAAACCCGGTTGCATTTGCTCTTAATTATATCCATCAGGATTGGGTGGCTGGTTTTATTTCGCTTGGTGCGATTGCAGGTATTACAACAGTATTATTGGTTTTACTTTATGGACAATCTCGTTTATTTTATGCGATTAGCCGTGATGGCCTATTGCCAAAAGTATTTTCAAAAGTAGATAAGAACAAGCAGACACCAATGGTGAATTCATGGATTATTTGTTTGCTAGTATCGATTTTTGCAGGTTTAGTTCCATTAAACAAACTTGCAGAACTAACAAATATCGGAACACTCTTTGCCTTTATGACGGTTGCAGTGGGGATTTTATATCTTCGAAAAAATAAACAAGCACCTAAAACAGGCTTCCGGGTTCCATTTGTACCTTATATTCCAATTCTTGCTTTTGTGTTCTGTGGGTATTTAATTATTCAGTTACCAAAAACGACTTGGATTAGCTTCGGAGTTTGGCTTGTGATCGGACTATTCGTTTATTTCGGGTATGGACGTAAACATTCAACCTTAAATAAAACAGTGGATCAGTTGAAAAAAGTTAGCTAATTGAATAAAAAAGAGAAGGGGCTTACCTATAGTAAGCCCTTTTTTGTTGTCTGCTATCGAAAAATGTCGAAATTCATCGATTGAACGTAAATAATGTCATTTAAACTCAAGAAAGATGATAAAATAGGGGCAGGTTTTAATTACAAATTTTTCGGATTATCAGATTGAGGAGAAACTAACATGAAAGAAGGCATCAACAATCCTAAGCTTATATTTGAAGAAAGAAAGGCAATCATTCTATTTTTATGGTTGTTTAATTTATTATATTATTCATTTGAAATTTTCTATTTTTATATTAGGCCTAAATTAAATAAGAAAGTAAATCCTTTTGATACAAATGAGGTTGGTCTGGGAGTATGGTTATATATTCTAATCTTTTGTTTGCTGCCGATTGCTATTTATTTTTTTAAAAAGGGGAATCCTTACGTAGTAAAATATATCTACATCATAGGTTACATTGGTATTGATATTATTGATAACTTGATGAAATATCTGGGAACAACAGATTCATTTGGTTCAGGTAATATTGTTGAGGTTTTATTTATCCTGTTTTGTCCCATTTTTGTGAATAACAAATATTTCTGGGTTGTTTCACTAGGGATGATAGGGAAGGAATTATTATTAGGATTAATTTTACAAGATTTAAACGTATTAATTCCAACAGTTATCTATGTCATCTTATCAGTGATAGCCTATATTTTAGTGATACGCTTTAATTCCTATATTCAAACCTTGACAACCGTTTACGAAGAACTACGACAAAAAGAAAAGCTGGCTGTTATTGGTCAAATGGCTGCGGCAATCGGCCATGAAATACGTAATCCCCTTTCATCATTAAAGGGCTTTACACAACTGCAGCAGGAACGGTACCCAAACACAAACGATTATTACCCCATTATGATACAGGAAATCGACCGGATTAATTCCATTGTTAATGATCTGATGTACATTGGAAAACCAAGAGTAATCAAATTTGAAAAGGCAAGTATTGAAGAAATAATTGCTTATACATTATCTATTACGCAACAACAGGCCGAAAGACAAGGAGTAATTGTTGAAACAATAATGGCTGGCCCATTACCACCTCTTGATTGTGATGATAAACAATTAAAACAAGTATTTATTAATTTGATAAAAAATGCGATCGAAGCAATGCCTGAGGGCGGTAGGATAGAAATACGTGTTAAAGTATTAGAAAAACGCACACTGTCCGTTTCAATTCAAGATGAGGGGTGTGGAATTGCTGATGAGAATATCCTAAATCTTGGAGAACCATTTTTTACTACAAAAACGGATGGAACAGGCTTAGGCTTAATGGTTACAGATCAAATAATTAAGGACCACAGGGGTGCGATGAAAATTAAAAGTATTATTGATAAAGGAACACGAGTAATTGTAACTTTACCGATACTACAAATAGATAAATAGTTCTACAATTATACAAAATGTATCAAAATAAAGTGTTTCAAGGGTATTATCAATGATATATAATGTAGAGGAATACTGAACATTAATAGATTTTGTAATTTCTTGTATAGATTGAAAAAAGTAAAAATATTTTATATTAGCATTTCTATGAGGCTTTTATGGAAAGTACAATGGGATAGATACATGGAGGAGTTTATGTTACCTAATGAAGAAATAAGAACTGTTAAATGGTTTCTTTTATTTTTTTATATAATTCTTGTAGGTTATGATTTTTTTTATTACTATCTTTTCCCAGCCTTCATAGAACATGAAGAAGTGGGCCCGCCTAGTAAATTTTTTTATTTAACTTATGTCCTTTTAATAATATTAATTCCAATAGCATATTATTTAAATAAGCGGAATAAGCAAGCTTCAATAAAATACGTATTTTTTACAAGCTATCTATTGGTTACTTTTATTGTGGATATCTTATCCTTCTATGGAAGGGGAGCGTCTTACAAAAGTGGGAATTTAATAGAAGTGTTTTTACTTTTATCACTACCTCTTTTCCTTAATAGAAAATATTTTTGGCTAGTAAGTTTAGGTGTTACGGCAAGATATTTATTCGTTGGTATTATATTAAAGACATCTTATGTAATAATCCCAATTATTTTAATAGCTGTACTGTCTATCATGGCATTTTTTTTATTAGTTCGTTTTCAGGGATACGTAAAAGCTATAAGTACTTCATACGACAAACAATTAGAAGGAATTGTAAAAGGTGTTATTGCTACTCTGGAGTTAAAGGATCCGTATACTAAGGGACATAGTGAAAGAGTAGCCAGTTATGCTTTGTTGTTAGCAAAGGAAATAGGTAAGCTTTCCAAAGATGAGCAAAAATCATTTTATTATGCATGTTTATTACATGATATAGGAAAAGTTCATATCCCTGACCGTATTCTAATGAAACCAGGGAAGCTGACAAACGATGAATTTGAAATAATAAAATCACATCCAGTTGTTGGTGCTGAAGCAGTTGATAATGTCGAGGGGATTAAAGGTAGTCTTTCTGTCATTCGTTCGCATCATGAACGTTGGGATGGTAAAGGGTATCCTGATCAATTAAAAGGAGAAGAAATCCCCTTCCTTGCTAGAGTGGCTGCAGTTGCAGATGCTTTTGATGCAATGACATCTTCTCGATCTTATCGAGCAGCAATGCCAGTTGAAGTAGCCTATCAACGCATCATTGACGGAAAAGGTTCCCAATTTGATCCCATGTTAGTGGAAGAATTCAAAAAGGTATATCCAGCATGGATTAAATTTCATGAAAAATATCCCTGGTTAAAAGAATGGGAATTTCCTAAGGAGGTGGATTTATGAAAATCCGAAAGCTGAAAAAGGTAAAAACAACTTGCTGGTGGTGTCAATTTGTTCCTGGTTGGAAAGGTTAAAAAAAAGGATGCTAGCGAAAAGCTAAGCATCCTTTCTTAATGATAGGCTGTGTTAAAGGTCATTGTTGATTTTACAGCCAAGTTGATTGGAGCGGAAGGCGCGAAGACTCCTGCGGGAGGACGGGGCAGGGGAGACCCCGCAGGCGCTTTGCGCCGAGGAGGCTCCCCGGACCGCCAGCGGAAAGCGAAGCGCCTGGAGCGGAAATCAACAGCCAAGTTTAACACAGCCTAATGATAAAATATGAGATAAAGGGTGTTAATATGAACCTAACACTTCATTCACATCTTTTGTTGGTCCCAGTCAATATTCGCAAGGATAAAAAACATTATATCGTTGAAGATATTGCATTAGGCGAGTTTTATGAGATGCCGAGGGTTTGTATTGATGCAATCCATTTAATTAACAATGGTGGGTCGATAGAGGAAATTGAACAGGTGCTTAAAGATAAATATCCTATTGATGAAGTAGATATGCTCGATTTTGCCGAACAATTACTAATTATGGGCTTGATAGGTGAAGTTGATGGTGTAAAAGTTGAATTGAAGGAAAAGAAAAAGAAAGACTTAGGCCTTTTATGGATTTCACCAAAGATCGGGGAGTTTTTCTTTAATAAGGCTGCATACCTTGTTTATTTCACTTTATTGCTAGTTAATGTGTTTATCCTTCTATCCCATCCAAGCTTATTTCCGCACTATAAGGATTTGTTTGTTTTTGATTTAATGATTTTGAATATCCCGACTTGGTTGGGAATAACGATTATCCTTGTCTTTATTCATGAGTTTGGCCACATTTTAGCGATGAGGGCTCAAAATCTTCCGACTAAGCTGGAGGTCGGGCATCGATTAATACTTGTTGTCCTTGAGACTGATATGTCATCGGTTTGGAAACTTCCTTCTAATAAGCGGAATGTTTTATTTCTGGCGGGCCTTTGCTTTGATACACTTATTCTTTCATGCGCATTAATTAGCCATCTAATTTTTGCAAATGGGTCAGAGATTTTCCTGGGTGTTATGAATGTAGTGGTCTTGGATACATTTATTCGAATGGTTTACCAAGGCTTCATTTATATGAAAACCGATTTATATTACGTGATTGAAAATGTATCGGGCTGCTATAACTTAATGGAAAATGCCCAGCAAGCGATAAGGAAGAGGCTTTCATTTCTCAACTCACCATCAATACAAGAGGTTGTTTTTGAGGGAGAAAAAAAGATAGTTTTTTTATATTCAACCTTTTATTTTGTCGGAGTCATACTGACAGTTAGCATATATACATTTTTTTATGTCCCCCAATTATTATTTGCATGGAAAAGAATTCTTCCTGGTTTTTCTCAAGGACCGTCCTCGCTTCCATTCTGGGATGCAATACTTTTTACCTTGCAAATACTAATTGGTTTATTGCTTCTTCTATATTCCTGGCGAAAAAAGTACACTCAAAGATAGATCTTAATACTAGATGTGACAAACATTTGTCTAAAATAATATTTCTAAGGGTTTTTCCCTTCCATGATAGGGGAACTCCCTGATATTTATAACACCACCGTTTTTCTTACAATAAGAGTAAGAAAAACGGTGGTGTTATTTTTTTTAGGAGGGACTAGAGGATGCAATCAAATATTGCTACAAATAAAAAAACAGGAAGCTCGGTCAATGATGCCTTTGCTTCACATTTTGCTAAATCAATGTTTTTAACTATTGCCGGACTCGCTATTTTAACTTTTATTGGCACAAGAATGTTTACGCACGTTGACTTGAATCTTTATGGGTATATGGTCGGAACAATCGTCTTTATCGGCGGATTTTTCTACCGCTTTATTGCTTGGGGCGAGAGACCACCGACCAAGATTTTTATTAAAAAAGGCTTAAAGCTTTTATTTCGAAAGAGTACTCCGAAAACGGCTGTTAATCATTTAGCCATTTACGATTTTATCCGAAATCGCGGGATTTACCGATGGGTACAGCATATTTTAATCGGTTGGGGCTGTGTCCTTGCGTGCTTGGTGACCTTTCCGCTCGTATTCAGCTGGATGTATTTTACGATGGAAGACAATGGATACTATACGATCGTGTTATTTGGAATGAACGTCATGCAGGTTAAAGCCGAAGGAATTATTGCATGGTTCTCCTATAATGCACTGAATATCGCAGCTATCATGGTGACTGCGGGTGTGTGCATGGCGCTATACCGTCGCTTAGGAAACATGCAGGCGAGAGCCGAACAAAAATTCATGTATGATTTTTTACCACTTTATCTATTGTTATTTATATCTGTAACCGGGCTTTTACTAACCTTTCAAAACATTGTCATGCATGGCTGGATGCAGCCGCAAATGTCACTGATTCATCAATTTTCCGTAATCGTCACGTTAATTTATCTACCGTTTGGAAAGCTAGCGCATATTCCATTCCGTCCAATGAGTGTATTCGCAAGAAATTACCGTGAACATTATGCTGAGCAGCAAATGAAGAAATGTAAGGTGTGCGGCGATCATTTTGTATCAGTGGAACAATCTAGTGATGTTATTCAAGTATTAGGCGCTAACGAGATCGACTTCAATATGCAAGATGGCTTTAATCTAGCTGAACTATGCCTGCCATGTCGCAGAAAATATAGAATTTCAAGATTCTCAGGCTTCGCAACTCATCAAGTAAAGGTCAAGGAGGCAAACCAGAATGCAAAAGGATAATTTTCGGAACCCAAGAGATAAATTTTTCAAAGAAGTCGAAAATGTTCGGCATCCGAATGAAACGCTTGTAAAAACTCATTGCAGTTATTGCGGGATGCAATGCGGGATGAATTTACGGGTAAATACAAAAACAAATAAAATAATTGGGGTGGAGCCTCGATATGACTGGCCGGTAACGGTCGGCAAAATGTGTCCCAAAGGGGTTACTGCTTACCAGCAAACCAACCATGATGATCGTATTTTAAAACCACTAATTCGTGATGATGCATCACTAAAGGGAACAAAAGATGGCTTTCGTGAGGCAACCTGGGATGAAGCTTATGATTTAATCGTGAAAAAATTTCAAGAGCTTCAAAAAAATTATGGTAAGGATTCACTTAGTGTCTATAGCGGTGTATCGATGACAAACGAAAAATGTTATTTATCAGGAAAGTTTGCCCGTGTCGGCTTACAGACTCGTTACATTGATTACAACGGCCGATTCTGTATGGCAAGTGCCGCAGGTGGCTTTCTGAGATCCCTTGGAGTCGACCGAGGATCAACCCTGCCTTGGACAGATCTTCATGAAACGGATTGCTTGTTTATTGCAGGAAGCAATACAGCAGAATGTCACCCAACTTCGATGTTCCGTGTGTGGGCAGTCCAGGAAAGAGGAGGCTACTTAATTGTAGCAGACCCGCGTGAAACACCAATTGCCAGGAGAGCAGATGTTCACTTAGATTTAAGACCAGGAACAGACTTAGCCCTTGCCAATGGAATTCTAAACTTACTTATTCAAAATGGCTATGCGGATGAAGAATTCGTAAATAACCATACAAATGGCTTTGAAGAAACAAAAGAATTGGTAAAAGAATTTACACCTGAATATACGAGTGAGCTTACTGGGGTTGCACCAGAAAAAATCATACGTGCAGCAGAAATCTACGGTAAAGCACCAAATGCCATTGTCATGTTTGCCCGAGGAATTGAGCAACAGCATAAAGGTGTTGATAACGTATCAGCATACACAAACATGGCCTTAGTCACAGGGAAAATTGGCCGCCCGAAAGCAGGAGTTGCTACATTTACTGGTCAAGGGAACGGTCAAGGCGGCCGGGAGCACGGTCAAAAAGCAGATGCCCTTCCTGGTTATCGTAAAATCACAAATCCAGAGCACGTGAAGGCAGTTGCCAAAGTATGGGGAATTGAACCCGAAGAAATGCCGGAACCGGGTGTTTCTGCTTA
The DNA here is from genome assembly GCF_041106275.1 of Neobacillus sp. BF23-41. Lineage (NCBI taxonomy): Bacteria > Bacillati > Bacillota > Bacilli > Caryophanales > Bacillaceae > Neobacillus > Neobacillus sp. BF23-41. The sequence goes on along the minus strand of NZ_JBGBPR010000002.1, from coordinate 26,873 downwards.
TGAAATGTTCGAATTAATGGAGCAAAAAACAATTAGAGGTTTGTACCTGCTTTGCTCCAATCCAGCCGTATCGGCTCCAAATCTAAATTATGTACGTGAACAAATGAAAAATCTCGACTTTATGGTGTGTGCAGACTTTTACTTATCTGAATCAGCTGAGTTTGCGGATGTCATTCTTCCAACCACAACTTGGTCTGAAGACGAAGGAACAGTAACCAACCTTGAAGGACGTTGTATTAAAATTAACAAGGCACAAGAACCGCTGGGAGAATCGAAACCAGATTGGCAAATCCAAGTGGAATTATGTGAGCGTCTAGGCAGAGGAAAATACTTCTCACATTTAAAAACAGCAAGCGATGTTGGGGATGAATTCCGTTTAGCTTCTAAAGGCGGCTATGCCGACTACTATGGTATCACATGGGATAAAATCGAAAAGCAAGATGGTGTCTTTTGGCCATGTAAAGACGAAAATGATCCAGGAACACCCCACATGTTCTTAGATAAAAAGTTCTATCATCCAGATGGAAAGGCAAAAATCTGTGCCCTGCCATATCGTCCACCGGCTGAAGAGCCTGATGAAGTATATCCATTACGCTTAACCACAGGACGTGTCGTCTACCATTATCTATCTGGAAACCAAACCCGCCGGATCCAATTCTTGCGCGATATGTGCCCAGAGCCGTATGTAGAAGTACATCCAGAAACTGCTGATAAATATAACATTGAACACGAAGAATTTGTTCGCCTCTTTACTCGTAGAGGTGAAGCGAAATATAAAGTGAAAATCACTGAAGCCATTCGAAAAGATACCGTATTTGTTCCCTACCATTTTGGTCACGATAAATCTATTAATCTATTAACGATTGCAGCGCTTGATCCTATGTCACGGATGCCGGAATTCAAAGCGTGTGCCGCTCAGATTGAAAAACTAGAAATGAAGAAGGTGCAGTAAATGAAAAAGAGGCTATATCTCGAACTTGAAAACTGTATAGGGTGCCGCTCGTGTTTGGCGGCTTGTACGCAGTGCGGAGGGCATGAGGAACGTAACCGTAACTATGTTTACGATGTGAATCCGCTTGTTAACCGTCAAACGATGCCTCTGATGTGCCTTCACTGTGTGAATCCAGCTTGTGCAAGAAGCTGTCCAGCCCAGGCGATCCAAATCCATGAAACAGGAGCCGTTCTTTCGGCTCTAGTAGAAAAGTGCATTGGCTGCCAAAACTGTACAATTGCTTGCCCGTATGGAATACCAAAGTTTGATACAGAGCAAAATTTAATGTACAAGTGCGATCTTTGTATCGACCGTACAAAGGATGGCATCCCGCCAATGTGTGCAAGTGTTTGCCCGTCAAATACATTACAATGGCTGACAGATGAAGAAATTGAAGCGAAACAAAAGCAATTTAACTTAGATAATGGTAAATGGGTAACAAGTATGCCTTATTTAGAAGGCGAAACAAATGTAAAAGTGAATCTTCCTGGTATTCTGCAGGGCGTCACTAAATTGTTTTAGGAGGGATTCGCATGACAGATAAAAATAATAAAATCCCGTTCAAAGAAGATAATTACACACATAATATAAACCGCAATAATGAAAGAAAGCTCGACCGACGTGGATTTATGAAAACACTAGTTGGTGCGGCAGGTGTTTTCGCTGTTTCTTCACTTCCTTGGGGAGTCTTGGCTGCAAAAGAATTAACAGGATTGGGCGATAAAAAATATCCAAAGCAAAAAATTACCGATGTTAAATCTCTGCCTATCGGAGATGCAGTCGACTTTGCTTTTCCTGGTGAACATGATAGTGCTATTTTAATTAGACTCTCCGAAAATAAATATGTAGCCTACCAAAATGCGTGCACCCACTTAAGATGCCCTGTGTTTTGGAAAAAGGATGAAGGAGAAATGCTTTGCCCTTGTCATCACGGAAAATTCGATGTGGAAACAGGTGCGCCGATTGCTGGTCCACCGAGACGTCCACTTCCTGAAATTTATGTAAAAGTAGAAAACGGAGTGGTTTATGCCGTGGGGGTGAAGCGTTATGAAGCGTAGTTATTTGCCAGTTGCCCTACTACTTGCGGTGTTGATGTTGAACATTATCTTTACACAATATATGGTTCATCAATACTTTTATGAAAACTATACTAATACAATTATTGCTGCAGTCATTAACGTTATATTATTTCCGGTCGCATTCCTTATTTATAAAAAAGGTGTGAATATCAATGACTAGTGAAACCTATATTGATTTTTGTTTTGTCCGGCCAGAAGCAGGCAGCTTTAGCCATGAAATTGATGAGTTATTGAAGACCACTTTTTCGAAAAAACGCCTAAATTGGTTTCTTGAAGAAAAAACACTCGATGGGGCAGAGATGGTTATTGCTGAAATAAAAGGAATGAGTGACTGGGGTTCTGAAGAAGAAACGATTCAATTCATCGAGGAAAATGCCGCTGAGAAGTTTTGGGAGTATTTGCAGGGCTTCAAGATGTTCATCTATCCTGTGAAGAGAGGATGTAACAGCTGTGGAACTCATTAAATTAGATGATTTGAACATATTTGTGGGTGTGCCGGTAGCAATTGCGATTCAAGATGCGGATGGTGGAGATAAGGCACCAGCTGTGAAGAAAACCATAAAGAAGGTGCAGTTCTGTCCTGATAGAACCCATATCCGCTTTTATTTTGATGATTTTTATTTTCTTGCGGTACCGATTTCTTGTCGAGTAAGTCAGATGGATGGACAATGGTCGGCTTTTGATTCGGAGAGCGGCTTAACGTATACTGTAAAAAAGGTACAGGTCTTTTAAAAAAGAACCTGCCTTTTTTTTATAACCGGAGGTGCGGGATGGATGTATTAAATTCAAAACAGCAGATTAGTTCTTATATTATTCATTCCCAAGAGGAAGAAATAAAACGGATTGCCTTAGAGCTGCACGAAGGTGTTGGACAAAATCTATATAGTATTTTAACAGGCTTGCAGTTTATTGAATCTGGTGCAAAAGAGCCGCATATGAAAAGTTATGTCCGCGAAATGTCGCAGTTGATTGAAAAGACCATTCAAGAAATTAGGCTTCTTTCGGTTGAATTGCATCCGCCTACCCTAACTACTCTTGGTTTACTACCAGCCATGAAAAGCTATATTAAGTTATATACATCCACGTTTGGGATCCTAGTGGATTTAGATTCAACGGGTGAAGAAAAGTGGATATCTGAAAAAAATAGGATCACGGTATTTCGTGTATGCCAGGAGGCACTTGCCAATATTGCCAAGTATGCAGATACATCCAATGTAAAAATGAATTTTATTTGGTCAGAGCAAGAGCTGAAAATTTCCATTTATGATTTCGGCAGAGGGTTTCAACAGGACGAAAACAATTTCATTAATCCTTCATCAGGTATTGCGGCCATGAGAGAACGAATGCTTCTGACTGGCGGACAGTGTACCATTTCTTCTAAAATAGGAGAAGGAACATCCATAGTGCTAGCCCTTCCGTTAGTAAATAGGGATTAAAGGGGAGTTAAGAGTGATAAAGATTCTGTTGGTTGATGATCATGCCGTAGTTAGAATGGGTTTAAAAATGCTTTTGAACACAAATCCTGAAATGGAAGTAATTGGTGAAGCATCAGAAGGCAATGAAGGAATCAAAAAAGCCTTGGAGTTAAAACCGGATGTCGTAGTCATGGATTTAAGTATGCCACATGGAAAAGACGGCTTGTCGGCAACGACCGAATTAAAAAAGCTAAAGCCGGAAATAAATATTTTGATTCTCACGATGCATGATGATGAAGAATACCTTTTTCGAGCAATTCAAGGGGGAGCTTCAGGCTGTATTTTAAAAAGCGCCCCACATGATGAACTAATGTCAGCAATCGAATCAGTTGCAGTCGGGGATGCCTATTTACATCCATCTGCACAGAAGCGATTGATGGAAGAATATTTGAGCAGCGTAAAACAAGATGGGAATGATACGTATAATCTTTTATCAGAGCGGGAGAAAGAAGTTCTAACACTTATTGCTAAAGGGTATTCCAATAAGGAAATTGCTGAACAGCTGGTAATCAGTGTAAAAACGGTCGAAACCCATAAAGGTAACTTGATGGAGAAACTTCAGATGAAAACCAGACCTGAGTTAGTGGAATACGCAGTTAGGAAAGGTTTATTAGGTTATGGTATTTAAGGAGAGTTACTTGGGATGAAAGAGATTATGGAACTGCAAGAGGTTATCAAGGTTTGCGACAGTCTTATGGCTGTGGTAGGCTGCGAATTTGTAGCCTTGGCGTTGCAAAATGAAGTGGGCCCGGATGTTAGGTGGCATTATGCATCCGCCAATTTAAATGATAAATACAAAAGAATAACCGTCCGTTTCGGTAAAGGGATCGCGGGAAAAATAATCTCAAGTGGCAGTCCGATGATGATAACAGATTTTCCGAATGGAGTTATCGGAAAAGTAACAGATTATCCAATTATGCTTGCTGAAAAACTTGTTTCCTCCTATGCCGTCCCTTTATTTTTTAATGCTGTACCAAAAGGGGTTTTGCTCATTGGTAATAGAAGAACCACAACGTTTAATGAACAAGATCAGCAGTATGTAAGAGAATCCGCTCAAGCCTTGGAACAGATATTAAAGGAGCAGATACTATGAAAGATGCAGGGGGATGCTAATGGACAAGAAAATGGACCAGCCTGCAAATAATTTCGCAGACCTTGAGATAGAATTAAAAAAATCGATGCAAGAATTGGTAGATATAAAGTTTGCGCTCGATGAATCTTCTATTGTTGCCATCACAGATTCTCGGGGGATAATTACATATGTAAATGATCAATTTTGTCATATCTCGAAATATTCCAGAGAAGAACTCCTGGGTCAAGATCATCGAATTGTGAATTCCAGGTACCATTCAAAAGAATTTTTTAAAAAAATGTGGAGAACAATTGGTTCCGGCGAAGTCTGGAAAGGTGAAATTTGTAACAGAGCAAAAGATGGTACATATTATTGGATGGATACCACGATTGTCCCTTTTTTAAATGAAAAAGGAAAGCCTTATCAATACTTAGCGATTCGTTATGAGATCACCGAGCGAAAGCGAGTCGAAAGAGAACTCCAAAACATGATGACAACCATCATCAATGTTCAAGAAGAAGAACGTAAGCGCTTGTCGCGTAATTTACACGATGGTATCGGTCAAAACCTTTATAGTCATTTAATAACAATCAATCGACTTCTTGCCGAAATGGATCATCCGCTTCTTTTGCAGATGCAAAAAGAAGCAACCCAGTTAATCGAAGAAATCCGCGAAATTTCATGGGAGCTGCGACCGTCGGTCTTAGATGACCTAGGCTTAGTACCAGCCATTCGCTCATTTCTATCACGTTACTCTGACCACTATCATATTGATGTTTATTTTGAATGCGTGTTAAATCGCCGCTTGAACATCAGCATTGAACTTACGATTTACCGAATTATTCAGGAGGCGCTAACAAATATCCGAAAATATGCGGAAGTTACCGAAGCAACGGTGACTGTTAGAGAGCTGGATGATATCGTCCGGGTGATGGTTGAGGATAAAGGAAAGGGTTTTGAGATTAAAAATCAATCCGTGGGTGTAGGTTTGTTTAGTATGGATGAGCGTGCTCGCTCTGTCGGAGGAGAACTATTTATTAGTTCTTCCCCTGGGATGGGAACCAAACTTATCTTAGAAGTACCCATCTCTATTATAGAATAGAAAAAGAACCAGGCAATGTTTTGCGCCTGGTTCTTTGCTGTTATATTTTAAAAGAACTTTTTAAGGAAACAATCCTGTTAAATACTAACTTATCGACTGTCGTTTCTTTGGGATCGACGTTGAAGTAACCGTGTCTAAAGAATTGGAATTTTTCCTGCGGTCTGCTTTCCTTCATGTTTGGTTCTACAAAACCTTGTAACACCTCAAGTGAATGTGGATTAACGTTATCAAGGAAGGATTTTTCAGCCCCGTTAGCTTCATCGGCTATATCCAAAATAAGCGGCTCATAAAGTCGGAATTCAGCAGGAACTGCATGTGCTGCTTCTACCCAATGAATGGTTCCTTTTACTTTTCTGCCTGTAAAACCTGTACCACTTTTTGTTTCAGGGTCATAAGTACAGCGCAGTTCGACGACCTTACCATTTGGATCTTTGACAACCTCTTCACATTTAATGAAATAAGCGTTTTTAAGGCGGACCTCATTGCCTGGGAATAGTCGGAAATACTTCTTAGGTGGTTCCTCCATGAAGTCGTCTTGTTCAATATAGATTTCACGAGAGAATGGAATTTTCCTTGATCCCATCTCAGGATTTTCAGAATTGACTTCGGCATCAAGCAATTCAATTTGTCCTTCTGGATAATTCGTGATGACTACCTTTAATGGGTTGATTACGCCCATGGTACGAGGTGCTTTTAATTTCAAATCTTCACGGACAAAATGTTCAAGCATTTGTGAATCAACTGCACCTGAACCCTTATGAACGCCAGTTTCACTGACAAAAGCACGAATCGATTCAGGGGTAAATCCTTTTCTTCTCATCCCGGAAATCGTCGGCATACGCGGATCATCCCAGCCATCAACAAATCCCTCGTCAACCAATTGCTTCAGCTTTCGTTTACTCATCACAGTATTGGTTACATTTAAACGGCCAAATTCAATTTGTTGTGGGATGCTTTCCATTTCACAGTTTTCAACAATCCAATTATAAAGGGGGCGTTGATCCTCAAATTCAATCGTACAGATCGAATGAGTTACCCCTTCAATCGCATCTTCGAGTGGATGAGCAAATGCGTACATCGGATAAATGCACCATTTATCGCCCGTGTTATGATGTGTCGCATGAGCAATACGGTAAATAACAGGATCACGTAAATTAATATTTGCTGATGACATATCAATCTTTGCCCGCAGGACCTTTTGACCGTTGTCGTACATACCATTTCGCATATTTTCAAATAATTCAAGGTTTTCTTCTATGGAGCGATCGCGATAGGGGCTATTTTTGCCGGGCGCGGTAAGTGTTCCACGGTATTCACGAATTTCATCCGCTGACAGGTCATCAACATAGGCTAATCCTTTTTTAATTAATAGAACCGCTCTCCTAAACATTTCTTCAAAATAATTCGATGCAAATAATAAGTTATCCCATTCAAAGCCTAACCATTTTACATCTTCTTTGATCGAATTTACATATTCGATATCTTCCTTTAACGGATTCGTATCGTCAAATCGTAAATTGGTAAGCCCGTTAAATTCATCTGCCAAGCCGAAGTTGATTACAATCGATTTTGCATGTCCGATATGTAAATAACCGTTTGGCTCTGGCGGGAACCGAGTGACGATTTTGTTGTGCTTTCCGGACTCCAAATCTTTTATCATAATATCTTTAATAAAGTTTGATGTATGATTTTCCACCCTTTTCAACCTCTTTCATTCTTAACTACTACTTTATAAATAACATAAATACTGATATTTTTCCATTGTTCCCTACAATTCATGTGAAAAACACACATAAAATGAAATGTTTACTCATTTTTTTGACATTTGGAATTGGCAAGTGCGGTTGAAAAAGACTACAATGGTTTCTTGAAGATATATAAAGGAAGGGGAAGTACAATGATTAACTTTGGTACAGTCGGGACAGGGTGGATTACTGAATCCTTTATCCAAGCAGCACAACTTAGCGGTCAATGGCAATTAACTAGTGTCTATTCAAGAACAGAGGATAAAGCGAAACAATTTGCAGATACATATAATGTTCCTAATTTTTATACAGATCTAGAGGAGATGGCGACAAGTTCTGAAATAGAAGCTGTATACATAGCATCGCCAAATTCAGTCCATTTTGACCAGACACTAATGTTTTTGAAAAATAAGAAACACGTGATCTGCGAAAAACCAATATTTTCAAATAGTGCAGAGTTGGCGGAGGCATACCAGACAGCGGAGGAAAATGGGGTTTATTTATTTGAAGCAATTCGAAATGTGCATACCCCTAATTTCAAAATATTAAAGGACAAGCTCCCTATGGTCGGGGAGTTGCGAAGTACCATGTTACCATACATGAAATATTCCTCCCGCTATGATTTATTTTTACAAGGGGAGGAACCAAATATTTTTTCTGCCACCTATTCTGGCGGCGCACTTGTTGATTTAGGTGTATATCCACTCTATTTAGCCGTCGGGTTGTTTGGTGAGCCCAAGCAGGTAACCTATCACCCGGTCCTCCTCCGCAGCGGTGTGGATGGAAGTGGAACACTTGTGTTAACGTATGACGATTTTGTTTGTACAATCCTTTGTTCGAAAATATCTCATTCGGAATTACCGTGTGAAATACATGGAGAAAAGGGAACCTTTGTCCTCGAGGATGCGGCCCCGATTTCAAAAATAACCTTCGTTGACAACCGTGGAATAGAGAGCGAAATCTTGAGTGTCGAACTAGAAGAACAAAACATGGTTTATGAATGTAAAAATATTGCCAGGATTATTGAAACCGAAAATGATCAAGAATATCAGCAATTAAAAAGTTGGAGCGAAATTGTCCTTCGAATCACAGAAGAGGCAAGGAAACAAAATAATATTTTATTTGCTTCAGAAAAATAGAAACAAAAACAGGCCAGGGGATACATCCTCTGGCCTTTTCTTATGAGGTTTTCTTCAATGGTAATGAACTTAGTTGACATTTTTAAGAATGGTTATGTGAACTCTTTATGAATTCAATATTCTCAATGACTTTTATTACATTCTATGAATTGTATGTTCTTTATAGTTGATGTAACAGGATTGGAGGAAAACCTTATGAAATCAAAAGCATGGTATAAGAAACAGTTGAAACGTAAGCCTGTGCAAATGACAAGATATACTGTTCAAGGCTTGTTCCTGCTGTTTTTACTATATATTGGTCTGCAGTTTTATCAATTTTATCTGCATTTTGAAACCCTCGGAAAAACTCCTTTCGTTGAACGGCCATCTGCGGTCGAAGGTTTTTTACCAATCAGCGGCTTGGTCGCCTTAAAGGTATGGCTGACGAGTGGAGAGTTTGATGTGATTCATCCTGCGGGTCTGGTTTTACTAGCATTTTTTGTGGGTGCAGGAATTATATTTCGTAAGTCGTTCTGCAGCTGGATATGTCCTGTTGGAACATTTAGTGAAATGATTGGCTGGTTTGGCAGAAAAATGTTTAAAAGGAATTTTGAAATTCCACGATGGGTAACTTGGCTTTTAACACCTATTAAATACTTATTGATGCTCTTTTTTGTCCTAATGGTTGTTCAAATGCCTACTTTTACTGCTAAAAGCTTTCTCGAGGAGCCGTATAATAAGGTCTCTGATGTGAAAATGCTTCTTTTATTCACAAGTCTTGGAGGCTTTGCCTTGAAGTTTATTATTGTGATCTTCATCTTGTCATTATTCTTTAGAAACTTTTGGTGCCGCTTCCTCTGTCCGTACGGTGCATTAATTGGTCTTGGAAGTATCTTTAGGATTACAAAAATTGAGCGGAATGAAGATACTTGTACAAACTGCGAAATGTGTACAAAGGTTTGTCCGCAACGATTAAAGGTACACAAGGTGGAGACTGTAAATTCTTTTAATTGTTCAGCATGTATGTCCTGTGTAGAGGCATGCCCCGTAAAAGACACACTCAACATGACGGTTGCGCGTAAAAAGGTGAATAAATGGTTTGTACCAGTTACCTTCTTCGTGCTATTTTTCGTTATTATTACTTTTGCAAAAATAACAGGTCACTGGGATTCAATCATCTCCTATGAAGAATGGAAACAACTCATCCCTGAAGCAAAAAACATAAAATAATTAGCGGTGTTTTCCCGTATCCGTGTTAAACACATAGCCCACATTTCATCATATAAATATAGAAAACTAAAATGGGTGAGTTATGATGTTTGGATCTACCAGAGAATTAATAACTTGGATAGTGCCATACCTCCCAGCTGGAGCAGAATTGGAATATCGAGATTCACAAGCGATGCTCCAATATATGGATATAGATGGGGATGGCCTATATGAAATATTTGGGGTGTATCGTCTTAACCGAAAGCCCTATTTATTTGTTCTGAAAAATTACTTTGGTCATTTTATATATTATTACCCCATGCCTCCTGAGGTGGAGAAAAAGGCAGTCCGAGCGCTTTCAATTTTTCGAGAGACAAGAGCTGTCTACCTTTTCCCAGTGGTGATGAAGGAAATTGGCGGAAAGAAGTGGGGCTATATCGATGCGAAAGGGAAACAGATTCTTCTTAACAGCTATGAACATGCCGCGGATTTTCAGGAGAATGATTTAGCTATTGTTGGTTTAATGGACAAATCAGGAATTATTAATGCCCATGGGTATTTTATTGTGCAGCCCAAATACGATACAATTAATCCTTTTTCAGAAGGCCGGGCCGTTGTCAACGACCTTCAAGGATTCAAGGTGATTGATGAAAGTGGCAAAGAAATCACGGATCGGGCTTATTCGATTATTGTCGGAGAGTATAAAGAGGGGCGCGTACGTGCTGTAGAAAAAGATGAGCATGGGCGGTATTTATACGGTTATTTGAATAAACGAGGGAAAGTGGTTATTCCGATAACCTTAGAAGCCGCTAGTGATTTTCATCAGGGGAAAGCAATTGTAAAAACAAAAGATGGCAGTTTTCAATTAATCGACCTTACCGGAAAGATATTACAATCGTACCCTTATGCTTATGTCAGTAATTATGGCCAAGGTTTGCTTGCATTTAAGGAAAACAACGATGGGAAGATTGGATATATCGATGAAAACGGAAAAATCGTCATAGAGCCTAAATTTTCATCTGCAGAGTCATTTATAGACGGACGTGCCATTGTTAGTGTTTCAGATAATAATAGGGAACAGTATGGCGTTATTGATCGAACTGGCCATTATGTGATTAAGCCAAACTATAACCAAATCTTATATCTAGATGAGGAACGCTTTGCTATCGGGAAAGAGATGGATCCGAAACTACCCTGTATGAGGTCTATTTACGCCTTAGCAGATTCGGGTGGTCATATCCTCACAGGGTTTATCTTTAATGGAATCACGAAATTTCAGGACGGCCTTGCCTCTGTCTCCGATGCTCAGCATACTTACTTTATTGACAAACTTGGAAAGAGAATCGAACAGCTGCCAATGGTCAGGGGCAGCGGCTCGCTTAGTTTTGAGAAAACGTTAATCAAAGGTGATGTTGACGAGCGCCTGCACTATTTTAATCGAAATGGTGAGTTACTCTGGAAGCAAGCCACGATTGTCCCGCTAAATAATAACTATTCAGTTGTCGAGCAAAAATATAAGCCGAATAAGGATTATTTAGTCTATTTCCCGCAGATTGAAGGTATGAAAATTCATCAGGAAAAAGTAAATCATGCTTTAAAGGAGCTGGCGGGGGTAAAACCCATGCCGGCACATACACAGTTGGAATCGAATTATACGGGGGATTTTGAGGTAACCCTTTACGAGAAAAATTTACTGGTCATTAAGATAACAGGGTACGACTACCCGTTTTGTGCCGCTCACGGAATGCCAGTGGAAAAATATGCTCATATTAACCTTAAAACAGGCTCGATCTATCAATTAAAAGACCTCTTTAAGTCTGGCAGCCCGTATGTGAAAGTTATCAGTGATTTGATTGGTGATCAAATAAAAAGTAATGAAGAATATTCATCTTACTTATTTCCTGATGAGTACCATGGAATCCAAGCTGATCAGTCATTTTTTATTAGTGAGGCGGGCTTGAATATCTACTTTAATCCATATGAAATCGCCGCTTTTGCCGCTGGTTTTCCTACCTTTACCATCCCTTTTGAGGACCTAAAGAATATCATTAATGGTAACAGCGAATTTTGGAAATCGTTTCATTAACAAAGGCAGGAATCAAACCTGTCTTTTTTTCATGGATTCTAATGAAAAAGAATGAAATAATGGTGATACAGTCAAAAATAGTGTCTAGGGGAGTGGATTGGAATGAAGATTTTTGATGTTTCTAGAAAGCTAATAAACGGGATGCCAGTCTGGCCAGGTGATACCACCTTTAAATACGAGGTCTCATGGCCAATGGAGGAAAGCGGCTCTGTTAATGTTGGCAGACTCGAATTAAGTACCCACACAGGAACACATGTGGATGCTCCGTTTCATTTTGATAACGCAGGAAAAAAAATCATTGAGTTGGACCTTAATCTATACATCGGTCCAGCGAAGGTTATTGATATGATTGGAAAGGAAAGCATTGGTGCAGCTGATTTAAGAGAGATTGATCTTGATGGGTGCAAACGAGTGTTGTTCAGAACCCTTGCGTGGGAAAATCCCAATCAATTTCCTGAAAAAATCCCAAATATTGAACCAAACTTAGCTCCTTTCTTAGGAAGGAAAGGGATTCAGCTTATCGGCTTGGATATTCCATCTGTTGATCCAATCGACAGTAAAGAGCTGCCTGCCCATCATAGCTTGAATGAACATGGCATTCACATCTTAGAGTCACTAATGCTCGATGAAATTGAACCAGGAGAATACGAACTCATTGCCCTGCCGCTCCCATTAGTCGAAGGAGATGGGAGTCCAGTTCGAGCAGTCCTGCGTCAGAAATGAAATGGTGTCAGGCACCATTTTGGATGAAAAAAGAAGCGTGAATCTCAACTGGATTCACGCTTCTTCTGTTAAAAGCCACAATCAGATTTGTTTGGTTTAAGAAATAGCACATCAATCTATAAGGAAAAAACCTCCAGAGTCTCTTAGTTCTACGTATGTTTTCTACGAAATACTAGCCAGTAACTCCCCAGTCCGAAGATAAAAAATAAACCGACCAAAACAGGAATAACATAATTATTAACGGTAGGCTCATCATCCTTCTCTTGTTTAGGAGTCGATGAGGCATGCTCCATTTGTGTCATGGTCTTTTTATTTGCTGAAACTATTTTATGATTAACAGTGGTCAGGGGGATAACCTGAACTGTTTGGCTTAATACTCGATTAATTTGAGGAGAAGAGACTTCTAATCTAGAATCGGCAAAGACATTCGTTCCCAATAGAAAAAACAACATTGATGTGATAAGAGAAATCTTATTAAACATCATTTTCAACTCCACTATATTGAAAATCTTCTTGTAGTTCATTCTATCACCGATTCTTGAAGGTGATATCAAATTGAAGGCATTGTTCACAAAGCTTTCGAATTTAAAACTCATTAATCTAACCAAATGTCTGCCAAACCATTGGAATACACAGTGTATTGAGCCATATTTATCTTAATTATTCCAAACTCAAACTTGATATAAATCACGTGTCCGTGGGAAGCATAGCCAAGCTTCATCGCAATTTGGACGACTTGCTTAAACAGGCCCGGCAGTAATTCCAGATGATCTTTACGGAAGTCACTGATCGTACGAAAATCCGGCTTGTGACCCAAGTTTTTCTCCTACTTGAAATTAGTGGCATATGAGACTATAATAAAATTGCATACGCTTTCAGTTTATTAGTCGATGCCCCGTATGCTGCAAAGGAAGAATCACACTAACTAATAAGGGAGGTTTAGATACTATCAAATTAAAGTTAGAAATGCACTAAAAAGAAAGTCATCATATTCTATATGAGATTACTCCTTTTTTCCTTCACTGACTGCTACTATTTATTGGGAGCGGATGGGTGTTCAGACTTTCATGGGGTTGTCGTATAGTAAAAATAAAATTTAAGGATGGTTAGAATGTCAAACTTACAATTCGCTGAATTATGCATAAAACGTGCAGGTGTCACAAGAAACCTACCAAAAGGAAAAGAAGAACTTCAATGGGTTTCCAATACAGCCACTCTCATTTATGGAGAAAAAGACGCGGTGCTGGTGGATACTTTTACCACTACTGAACAAAACCAAAAATTGATTGATTGGATAAAGTCTTATGATCGTAACCTTAAATACATTTATATCACGCACGGACACGGGGATCATTTCTTTGGAATCAAGCAATTAAAAGAGGAATTTCCACATGTTAAAGCAATAGCAACGAAAGGATCTGTTGAGAAAAGTTATGAACAAGGATCTCCACAATATATTGAAAGTTTTTGGAATAAACTTTTCCCTAATCAAATTTCTCAACCCCAAGCATTGCCCGATGTGATCGATTCAAATTTATTTGAACTTGAAGGACATAGATTTGAAATCATTGAAGCTGGATTTACGGATACGGCAAATACAACATCATTATGGATTTCGGATATTGAATTACTAGTGGCTGGTGATGCTGCTTACAATGGAATCCATCAATATCTAACTGAAACAACAGAGAGTTCTCGACTTGAATGGATCCAAGCGATCGATCGCTTGAAAGAACTAAATCCCAAATTTGTTATTGCGGGTCACAAAGTCCCCGAAAATGATAATAACCCCAAAATATTGGATGAAACGAAACAATATCTGTTAGACTTTATTCGTTTGGATAAAGAAACAGACACCGTATTAGATTTATACGATGCAATGCTTGATCTTTATCCAAATCGAGCAAACCCTGGTTCGCTTTGGGGAGCAGCAAATGCTGCCAAAGCATAATTAAAAGGGATCTTCGTTTGCACAATGGCGGTCATAAAAAGATGAAACTTAGGATGCTTTAGCTTTAGGCAAAGCGGCTTTATACTGGTGTATGTACAGTGCAGGCGCGTCGCGCCGAAGGAAATTGGTTCCTCCCACTTGAAAATAGGGGCATATAAGACTATAATGGTCTTATGCAAGACACCTTGAAATTCAAGGCTTGGGATATTGGAGCTTTGAGGGATCAAACTTGGAAGTGATTTAACGTGAATAGAGGGCGCCGGAGCTATCGCATTTTAGTCGTCCGAAAGCACGGTGTTACCAAGAACACGCGGCGATAACGGTGCGATACGGCGACATGCTATTCACCATTGAGCGAATAAGGGTGTCATTGTTTTTTTCGAAGTTTTGCAAACGCTTTCGAAATGCGGTCGATGCATTGCATTTCTGTGCGGCTGAGGATCAGCCCACACCCAAACTTAAATTGGAGGTAGTCTTATGATTCTAAATGCAGACGAGCTTGACGCAGCCCGCAATTACAAACTCTTGGTCGCGACGGTTGTCCCGAGGCCGATTGGCTGGATCAGCACGCTTTCCGCGGACGGCATCGCCAATATTGCACCGATCTCCTTCTTCACGGTCGTCGGTCGAAAGCCCCCGATGCTGTCGATTACCATTCAACACCGTTCGGACGGCACGCTGAAGGATACATACGTGAACATCCGCGATACGGGGGAATTCGTCTTCAATCTTGTCACGATGCCCCTCGCTGACAAGATGCACAAATCGGCGTTTGAGCAAGCGTCGGAGGTCGACGAGTTCGAAGCCGTTGGGCTTGAAAAAGCACCCAGCGTCGTCGTGAAACCACCGCGAGTCGCGCTCACGCCCGTATCCATGGAATGCAAGGTCGAACGAGTGTTTACGGTTGGCGAATTCGAGGATCATGTCATTTGGGGCCGTGTTGTCCGCTATCATATCCGTGATGACGTTTACAACCATGAGAAAGGCCATGTGGATACGGCAGCTCTTGCGCCAGTAGGTCGCCTCGCTGCTGAATACACCCTCGTCGAAAATGTGTTCACGACGCCATTGGATCCTGAAGTTCTAAAGAGTCGCGAGGGCTCGCGTATGCATCGCCTCGACGGCCGGCCCACCGATTGGGCGGCTGTCAATCAGAAGAACTGGTCACCTTCCGGCAGCGTTATGGAGGAGTAGTTCCAGCGTTCTGCATAACCTGTATATGCTCCAAATTGCCCGGCGATAAACCTTGTCGATAAGCAGTAGAAGCTTCTTGTTTGTTCCGTCTGCCTGGATAGCTTTAAGCCCGAAAATCGGCGTACACAACTGATTGCACTCATGACGAGCCTCTCATTCGGGAACATCCGTGCACCAAAGAGCCGAACGAATGAAAAGCAAACGTTGAAGGACAAAAGGGGCACAAAACAAAGAAACGCAGCGTTCCGATTCAAGAACTGTTAAAAGGCGAAAGCGGCCGGAATTTCCTGCAGGTTTTCGTGCTGATGACGGGAATCTGGACCGCAAAAACGGGCATATAAGACTATAAGATGACTATGTTTATTCCTTCGCAGTCAGATGGCTATGAACATGAGTCACGTGACAGACATGCATCCGTTTTGTGATTATTATGCTCACACAGGAGGAAAGAAAACATGAACCGATTGAATGATCTGAAAGCAACCATTCCTTTTACGACGTCCGGCAACGGTTCTCGCGCCATTATTTTTGTGCATGGCTTTATGGACGCCAGCGCGGTTTGGAACGATGTCGTCGCCTTAATTGCGGAAAAAGATTTGCAAAAAGTCTACCTCGATTTACCTGGGATGGGGGCGCTAACGGCTGTAGATGGAGAAATATCGCTTGATCGCTATGCCGCAGATGTTGCTTCCGTCATCGAAGAGATCGGCAAACCCTTTGTCATTGTGGGGCAAAGCATGGGAGCGCAAATCGCAGAGCTCGTCACTCGATTGCATCCGGAACTTGCTCGAGGATTGGCGCTGCTTACGCCTGTCCCGCTCGGAGGGGTCAAGGCGCCGGCTGAAGTGGTGGCTCCTTTAAAGCAGCTCGGCGAGCACCCCGAGATCGAGATGGCGGTGCGCAGGCAATTTTCTCCCGGGCTTACGGACGACAAATTGGACCTGCTTTGCGGGTTAAGCGTACATGTCAGACCGGACGTTGTCGCCGCTCTCGTCGATGCGTGGAACGAAGGTCATCCCGACGGCCATTCACCAAGTCAATTTACGCGTCCGGCTCTGATTATGCGGGGGATGGATGACCCGTTCGTCACCCAAGAGATGGTTGCAGGCATCGTGTCGCGGTTTAGCCGCGTTACCGAGAAAGATATCGCCGGTGGTGGCCACTGGTCTCATGTGGAACATGCGGAAGCCGTTGCGCAACATTTAAACCAATATCTTCAAAAACTTGATTGGGAGTGATAGCTATGAACAAATCGATTAAGAACGACTGGGAAAACGCATTTGCCCAAAAGTCTGAAGCCGCATTCGGCGAAGCCTTCGCAGAAGATGTTGTGCTCGAGGCCGCAGTCTTGAACGCCCCGATCACCGGTCGGGAAAACGTTCGGAAGATCATGGGAGCAGCCAGCAAAATTTACGAAAGCTTGACGTTTACGAGGAGCGCGACTTCAGGTCTGCAGGAGTATAAAGAATGGGAAGCGCAAACATTTGGCGGCGTTCTGCTCAAGGGGATCACCGTGCTTACCCGCAGCGAAAATCAAGCTATCGCTCATATTGCGATTCATCATCGCCCACTGGGAGGCGCATTGAAGTTTTCTGCCGTGCTAAGAGATAGCCTTCACGGTGAGATCGATCCGTCGTACTTTTATTCCGAGAATATCTTCAAAAACTTGATTGGGAGTGATAGCTATGAACAAATCGATTAAGAACGACTGGGAAAACGCATTTGCCCAAAAGTCTGAAGCCGCATTCGGCGAAGCCTTCGCAGAAGATGTTGTGCTCGAGGCCGCAGTCTTGAACGCCCCAATCACCGGTCGGGAAAACGTTCGGAAGGTCATGGGAGCAGCCAGCAAAATTTACGAAAGCTTGACGTTTACGAAGAGCGCGACTTCAGGTCTGCAGGAGTATAAAGAATGGGAAGCGCAAGCATTTGGCGGCGTTCTGCTCAAGGGGATCACCGTGCTTACCCGCAGCGAAAATCAAGCTATCGCTCATATCGCGATTCATCATCGCCCACTGGGAGGCGCATTGAAGTTTTCTGCCGTGCTAGGAGATAGCCTTCACGGTGAGATCGATCCGTCGTACTTTTATTCCGAGAAAGGAGAATAACGGGATGGCACACCTTACTTATAAGATAGAGAATCAGATCGCTGTCATTACGCTGAACAATCCGCCGCAGAACCGTCTTTCACCTCGAATGATAGAGGAATTCGACGAAGCGCTCGATACCATAGGAAACAGCGATGCGCGCGCCTTGCTTATACGTGCGGAAGGTCCGGATTTCAGCTTCGGAGGAGACATTGTACCTTGGCCGGACATGACGGCGCACGAGCTGCGCACCTTGCTGGAGCGGTATTTGGTGACCTTCAACCGGTTTGAGTCGCTGTCGATCCCGACCGTCGCTGCGGTACAAGGGCTATGTTTCGGCGGCGGACTCGAGCTCGCCGTTCGGGCGGATGTCATCTTTGCGGGAGAAACCGCACGCTTCGGCCACCCCGAGCAAACTCTTGGTATTATTACGGTACTTGGAGGTGTTTACCGTGTCGCGGAACGCGCGGGGAGACAGAAGGCTATCGAATGGGCGTTTACTTCCGAGCAGGTTCCTGCGAAGGTTATGGAGAATCACGGCGTGATAAACCGGGTTGTGACGGACGACAAATTGTTCGATGAGGCGATGAACTTTGTCGAGAAATTGGCCATAGGCCCGACAAGCGCCCACGGGGTACACAAAGCCTTATTGCGAATCTGGGCGACAGGCGGCCTTTCCGCCGCGGATCAGGCAGTGCTGGAATTAGGGCTCCCATTGTTTGAAAGTGAGGATGTAAAACTTGCTTTACCAGTCTCGGTCGAAGCGTTTAAAGAAGGCAAACCGCGACCTGCATTTCCGTTTAAAGGCAAGTAAGAAGGAACGAAGTGCCAATTTCTCGATCAACCAATCCCACTAGAGCAAAAATCGCTTCGTCTTATTTTTAACCAAATTCATTTTTTTATCTGTTTTTATAAGAGATTGCTGCGGGCAATATCCAGGGGACTTGCGAAAGCAAAAAATGCGATGCAGCAAGTTTGCTATTTGCCCGCGCCTCCTGATCAAACGTAAAAAGGAGCGGAAGTGCTATGAATAAACAATCGGCTTTTACAAGAGAAGATGTGGAAATTAATGCGGAAGGAACCGTCCTTAGAGGTTGGCTGTATTTGCCGCAAGCCGGCGAGAATAAGCAAAAACCGGCCATTGTGATGGCGCATGGATATGCGGGACTGAAGGAGATGTATTTGGAGCCGTACGCTGAGAAATTTGCCGCGAACGGATTTGCAGTCGTGCTGTTCGATCATCGGAATTTTGGAGACAGCGATGGAACCCCAAGGCACGAAATCGATCCTTGGCAGCAAGTGGAGGACTACCGGCATGTCATAACATACGCCGGCTCACTACCGGAAGTCGACAGCAATGCAATCGGAGTATGGGGCACAAGCTACAGCGGGGGCCATGTTTTGGTTGTCGGCGCGACCGATAAACGAGTAAAGTGCGTCGTGTCCCAAGTACCGACGATCAGCGGCTCGAAAATTGCTCTAAGAAGAGTGAACGGAGAGGCGCTCACAGAGCTGTTGTCCTCGTTTGCCGAAGACAGACTTAACCGGCAACGCGGCGAAAGTCCCGTTTATTATTCGGTCGTTACGGGCGGAGAATTTGAAAATAGCGTCTATAAGTCTAAGGATGCGATTGAATTCTATACGAAAGGCTCGGATAAATTCATCAACAAAGTCACGCTGCGTTCGATCGAATTATCAAGAGGCTACGAGCCGGGAGCTTTTATCGCCAACATCAGTCCCACACCGCTCTTAATGTTGGTTGCAAAAAACGATTTTATTACGCCTACCGATTTGTCGCTTGCTGCATATGAACAAGCACTGGAGCCTAAAAAACTGGTGCTGATACCGGGAGGACATTTTGACCCGTACACGCAATATTTCGATCTATCAAGCAGCGCAGCCCTGGAATGGTTCCAGACGCATTTGCTCAATCGGCAGTAAGGCTGCCGATTCCTCGCCTTTGACGTAAGGAAGCTCGAGGGTAAATTGACAAGATAAACATATTTGGATGAGGGTGGGAGGACAGTATGTCTTTACGAGAGGAAGCGTTGGAGCTGCATCGCCACTTCAAGGGCAAGCTTGGTGTTGTCTCCAAAGTCCCGGTTTTAAACGCCAAGGATTTAAGCCTCGCTTATTCCCCCGGCGTAGCCGAGCCGTGCAGAGAGATTTATAAAATGGAAGATAAGGTATACGAATATACCAATAAAGGTAATACGGTGGCGGTTGTTACCGACGGTACGGCAGTCCTGGGACTCGGATCCATCGGTCCGCACGCTTCACTGCCGGTTATGGAAGGAAAAGCGGTTTTGTTCAAGCAGTTTGCCGGGGTCGATGCATTTCCCATATGCTTAAATACTTCGGATGTCGACAAGATTGTGGAAACGGTCAAGTTGCTAGAGCCGTCCTTCGGCGGCATCAACCTCGAGGATATTGCGGCACCCTCCTGCTTTTTAATTGAAGAACGGCTTAAAAAGGAACTGAATATCCCTGTTTTTCACGACGACCAGCATGGTACTGCAATCGTCACACTAGCCGGCTTGATCAATGCAGCCAAAGTCGTAAATAAGAAACTGGAGGGGCTGCGGATAGTGATAAACGGCTCCGGTGCTGCTGGAATAGCCATTGCCAAGCTTCTTCTTCATGTAGGTGTGGATCAACTGATTGTTTGCGATACGAAAGGAACCATCTACGAGGGGCGGACGGAAGGCATGAACGCCATCAAAAGCGAGATCGCCTCCATGACGAACCGGGAATTGATGAGAGGCCCACTGGAGCAAGTTATAGCAGGTGCGGACGTGTTCATCGGCGTTTCTGTGGCGGGGGCGTTAACCGCGGACATGATACGCTCGATGGCAACGGATCCGATCATTTTTGCCATGGCCAATCCCGAACCGGAAATTTTACCGGAGACGGCGTACGAAGCGGGAGCCAAAGTCGTGGGTACCGGCCGCTCCGATTATCCGAATCAAATTAATAATGTGCTTGCTTTCCCCGGCATATTCCGCGGTGCATTGGACGCCAAAGCATCCGAGATCAACGAGGCGATGAAGATTGCCGCAGCGAGGGTGATTGCTGAATTAGTCGACCCCGTTGAATTGAACGCAAACTATGTGATTCCGGTTCCGTTCGACCAGCGGGTCGCAGCCTGCGTGGCGGCGGCAGTTGCTGAAGCTGCCCAGAACACAGGCGCTGCTCGTGTGCCATAAACCGAGAACACTTATACCTTCTATAACCTCAATAATTGTAATAAAATAGACGTCCCTCGTTGGTCTTAACACTTTTAGAGTAGATAACCGAACATGTCATTGGATTAAAAATAAATAATACCTTGAAGTTAGAAGAATCTGAAAATAAAGAATGCGAGTCCGGCGTCGATATTAGGGGGATTACGATTTTAACGCGCAATAAAGACAATGCTAATGTTCAAATCGCAATTCATAAACGGCCGCTGGGAGCTGCGTTGCACTTTTCCAGTCTCCTTAAAGTAAGGCTTCAAGGCAAGATCGATTCGTCCTATTTTTATCCAAACTCGGATTATTAAAAGGAGCTAATTGAATCGAAACAATACAAAGCTACTCCCGCGGGCATGAATATGCCCGCATCTCCTTCTCATAATAGGGAACGATACAACCTTATTTCTACCTGTGTTGATAGATTACGACCACTTAAGGAGGGGCATATGAACAACCTATTAGCAAAAGTCATAGACGCGAACGGCGGAATTGACCGTTGGAAAAAATTTAGTTCACTGACTGCCACGATCGTCACCGGTGGCGGATTATGGGCAATGAAAGGACTCGTACAAGATCCCAATCCTCGTGAGATGACAGTCGCGCTCCATTCGGTATTCGCTTCTGTTACTCCTTATGGTCAACCGGATTGGCGTACTGCCTTTACGCCAGATCGTATTGCGATTGAGTCCCTCTCTGGGGAAACCGTACGTGAGCGAGACGATCCCAGGACATCGTTTGCTAACCACACGATGAACACACCATGGGACCCGCTTCATCGAGCATATTTCAACGGGTACGCATTGTGGATGTACCTGACAACACCTTTTTTCATGGTCATGCCAGGATTCGAGGTCAGCGAAATCCCGCCCTTGCAAGAGGGCAACGAGCTCTGGCACGGTTTGCGTGTGCGCTTTCCAGAATACGTCGCTAGTCATAGCAAGGAGGAAGACTTCTACTTTGGCGATGACTTGCTGCTGCGCAGGCACGATTACCATGTCGATGTCTCAGGTGGCTTTCCAGCGGCTCACTATGTCTACGACTTCGTTGAGATCGAAGGGCTTCGTTTCCCGACAAAACGCCGCGCATATTTGCGTGGACCCAATCTCGAGCCAGTCAAGGATCTGCTGCTAGTCTCGATTGATTTCAGCAACTTCAGGTTCAGTTGAACTCCGAATTCAGGGTTCGATCCCCCTTGGTTCCACCAAATAACCTCAAATAAAGACAGGTTGCTTTTTGGTGAGCCGACTAAGGGGGCAAACCCCGGGGAATGAAACACGCCGGATTGTCGGCTGCAATCCTTCATATACAAAAATAAAGGGGTCTAACCGATAACAGCGGCTAGGCCTTTTGATATTTCCAAGAGCCGAAAGAACAGCCTAATGAACCAATCGGTTTAAAAGGGCGCGAATTTGAATGAAAGGATACGATTAGAGAAAAATAGAATACCTTTATGAATATGACTAGAGGTAAATATGCGGATTACAGGAACCCAGCTTGGCTTATTACTTTTTTCTTTTGTGGGTGCCACCATTATCCTTATCGTTCCCGGAGTAATGGTGGCGTTCGCCAAGCAAGATGCTTGGATGTCGGTGTTTCCAGCTGCTTTAACCGGATTATTAAGCATTTGGGTGATGACGGTACTTGCACAACGTTATCCGGGTTTGACGATTACCCAATACAGTTCAAAAATTGTCGACAAATGGCTCGGAAAATGTTTGGGTTTTTATTACTTCTACTTTTTGTTTGTAATGATTTGCCAAATAGTAAGTACGCATATCGGATTTATTAGTTTGGTTTTATTACCGGAAAGCCCATCGATCGTCGTGAGCCTGTCGTTGTTGATCCTTTGCGGTCTGGCCGTATATGCGGGAATTGAGGTCATCGGAAGATGCAATGAGTTCCTTATGCCGCTATTAATTGTTCTTTTGATTCCTCTCATTATTTTGGCGATTAAGGAATCAGATCCGGGACAATTTAAGCCTTTCTTAGGGGAAGGAAAGCTGCAGATATTGCAATGAGCCTATGTCCCATCCGCTTGGATGAGTCAATTCTTTTTTGGGGGCTGGCTCCTGCCGTTTTTAAATCAACCGGAGAAGGCGCGCAGGATTTCTCT
Organism: Neobacillus sp. BF23-41; assembly: GCF_041106275.1. Classification (NCBI taxonomy): domain Bacteria; kingdom Bacillati; phylum Bacillota; class Bacilli; order Caryophanales; family Bacillaceae; genus Neobacillus; species Neobacillus sp. BF23-41. Next base: position 3,698 of record NZ_JBGBPR010000002.1, on the reverse strand, counting down.
GGTCACGCTGCTCAGTATCGTTATTCTTATTCTTATCATTGATTTGCTGACGATTATGGTTTTCGGTCCGTTAACGGATAAACTGCAGTTTTCATTATTAAGCGTCATTCAATATATCGGTATCAAGGGATCCTTCGAACGCTTGGAGGCACTTGCTGTCTCGATGTGGATGATGGGAATATTTATCAAAGTGTCGGTGCTGTTATTTATTCTTTGTCTGCATATAAGCCAGCTTTTCGAAATTCGGGAATATCGGGGAGTCGTTACACCGGTTACACTCTTATGTATTCTAGGTTCGGCTTGGGGTTATACGAATTCTGCAGAACTTCTCAATAAGCTTACTTATGTTTTTCCAATGATAGGTCTTACCACAATCTTCTTCCGCTATCACTCCTCGTGATTGACATTTAGTTTCGAACCTTTGGCTATCAGCGGTTTAAGTACATGGTCATCAAGCAGCTTCTCGTCAACTAAGCTTTCCAGGTAAACTACAAGCCATTAAATGTTTCCGGCCCGAGCAATTTTACGGTATACAATATCCGAACAGTTTTGGAATATGTTTTTTAATAATGCTTCATTATGTTCTAAGTCGGAGGATAGGTTGCCGTACCCGTTATCATCAAACTCATGTGCCGGATCTAGAATTACCGATTTCTTGAACAGCCATTTCTTTAACCATTTCACAGTTAGGCCCTCCTGACAAAACTTACTCTACATGTATTTTACCAATTTTCGTAAAAGGTATTCGTTTTGCACACACTGCGCAGCACATACTGGTTCTATTTGGAAAGTTACCTTAAAGCCCATTTGAAAATCCCGGGGAAACCAGCTACAATCGTATTAATGATCATTAATGCAATTTTGATCATTACATGTATACTTGGCGGCACGATCAGCCAGAAAACTGGCAGGGACCTTCTCTCATTGACATGGGAATAATCACAGCCGTTTTTGGAACAGGCCTCTATTTTTATTTGATCAGTGTGTTTAATAGTAATGAGAAAATAAATGATGCAGCGTAAAGCTTACGGGCAAAAATAAGTGTCCGGTAACCATCTGGCAGCGTTAGGGAGGATTAGATGTAATGGCCACAATCGATGATATCCCAGGACTTTGTAACTGTACGAAGTTAAGGCGCGCGTCGCGCCATATCACGCGCTTCTACGACGCCTGCTTGTCTGAGTCGGGGTTGCGCGTTACGCAGTACTCCATCTTGGGCCATCTCAACCACCGGGGTCCGAAGACGATGATGGAGCTCGCCGAACTTATGACCATGGACCGTGCCACAATCGGGCACAATCTTCGGCCGCTGGAGCGTGACGGCCTGATCACGATTCAAGTGAGTGAAGCCGATCGGCGAGCCAGAATCGTGTCGATCACCGACGAAGGGCTCAAGCGTATCGAGCTGGGAAGAGCGGGATGGGATCGCGCCCAGGTTGAATTCGAACTCCAATTCGGCACGGAGTATGCAGCTTCCATGCGGCAAATGATGGATGAGGTGGCGAGCCTTCAGCTATGACCTCGAATGAACCGCCGATGGGTGTCAGGGAATCCTGATGGTAGTATGGGAAATGTAGAGAAGTTAAGGGCGCTTGATAACTTATCAACTAGTAAGTTCAATGTGAAATTGGAAAACAGAAAAAAAACACAAATTCTTGTCTGGATTTATTTTTCCGATTGTTGGCGTCGGCGTACTCACGCAATTTTTTAATTGTATAGGAAATTATGCGCGATGACGAACTGTGGATAAGCGGTGTAAAATGGAAAATGGAGGGAGAGCGGTATGGGAAGCCAGAAATCGTTTAAAAAGAAAGGGACAATTAAACAAATACTAAAGGATCACTTTCACGGTTTCTGGGAGATGCATGCCGAAGCCTTACCTGAATCAGTTCGGAAGAGCATTGAAGAAACAGTGCTGAAAGCAATAAAGTGCGGAAGCCGGGATCTGGGTTATGCACTATATGAATGCAAGGGATGTGCGGAGGGTGATCCAGAGCCTGTGTATGTCTGTTTCACCTGCAAGAGCAGATTTTGTCACGGATGTGGAAAGAAGTATACGGAAAGGCGGCTAGTGGACGACCATCCTCAAAGGAATTATCTGTAGAAGAAAAGCTTAAAAAGGCTGAAGCCAGAATCAAATTATTAGAGGCTGAGAATGACTTCTTAAAAAAGCTAGAGGAACTAGAGAGGCAGGCGTAGAAGAAAAAACGATTTTAACACCATCAGAGAAATTTCAACTTATTGAACACACCATTCGTCAACACCAATTAAAGAACCAAGTGAGTTTTCTATGTGAACTAGCTGGAGTAAGTAGAAGTGGATACTATGCTTGGTTAAAGTCAGCTCCTATTCGCCAGCGTAAAGATATAGAAGATGAAATCAACAACGAACTAATTCAGTTTATCTTTCAACAGAAGAAGGAGAAAGTCGGCGCTCTACAAATCAAAATAATCTTAGAAAATGATTGTTTTGTGGAATTGAATCATAAGAAAATTCGAAGGTTAATGCGCAAATATCAACTGATTGCCAAGGTGAGAAAGGCAAAACCTTATAAAAAAATGGCTAAAGCTACTCAAGAACATCGTACTTGCCCTAATCTTTTAAATCGTGAATTTAATCAGGAAGCGCCTGGGAAAGTGTTATTAACTGATATTACATATCTATATTATTCAAATGGTCAAAAAGCCTATTTATCCAGTGTTAAAGATGGAAGTACGAAAGAAATATTAGCTCATTATTTGTCCTCCTCATTAGAAATGGATATTGTTTATAACACATTAAGTAGACTTGAGGAAGCTTTGAAACAAGGTTTTCATCCAGAGGCTATCCTTCATTCAGATCAAGGGTTTCATTATACACATCCCCTCTTTCAAGCAAAAATAAAGAAATTGGGGATTACTCAATCAATGTCCCGTAAGGGAAATTGTTGGGATAACGCACCAATGGAATCGTTCTTTGGTCATTTTAAAGATGAGGTGGATTATAAAGATTGTAATAGTTTAAATGAACTAAAACAGTTAGTGGATTCATATATCGAGGAGTACAATAATCATCGCTATCAGTGGGGATTAAATAAAATGACCCCGGTTCAATACGAGGGCACTGAAAAACTTACGTTTTTTAATTAATTTTGTCACTTCATAAAAAATAGGCACTTTCTTGTTGGATTTCCCTCCTAAGAAAGTGCCTATTTTCATTTACTATTACTATTATTTTTCTTTTAAAAGCGTAATGATCCGCTTCAAATTGACGGCAAATATTGTTGTTGCACCTTGTATTTCCATACCAAATAGACCCGCAGATGATGCCGTATCATACCCGTGCCCATGTTTTAAAAGCGGGAGCTGATTTTGTCAAAACATCAACTGGTTTTTCTTTGTACGGGGCAACAGTCGAGGATGTTGCAATAATGAGAAAAGCAGTAGGCCCAGACATCGGAGTAAAAGCCTCCGGCGGGTACGTATTTATTGAAACTTTATGGAATGAGCTATAATGATTTGAGTGGAATATATGGACCATTTGGTTACATGGGTGCATATCAATGCTTGACACTTATCTACTAGTAAGTTAAAATACAATGGTGGAAATCGAAAAACACAAATTTTTATACCTGGCATTAAAATTTATTCGGAAAAAAGGTATGTTGGCATTTGTTATGATGATTTGTTCAAACAACAGGTCATTTTGAAAAAAAGAGG